>JBKPFI010000202.1:0-2316 GCA_046728775.1 Actinomycetota bacterium
GGCTCTGGCAGCAGATCGAGTTCAAGGGTGCGCGGAAGCGCGCGTTCATCCGGCAGCAGTTCCTCGCTGACACCTTGCGCAGGGAGCTTGTCGTGCCCGCGCCGCACCAACTCGCCCGCGAGGAAGCGCTGGACGGCCTCCTTGACCTCGGGCTGGACTTCCGGCGGGAACTCCGGCCCCAGCATCGCGACCTCAACACGCGACGCGATCTCGCTCAACGACCGGTCGTACACGCGGTAGATGTCCGAGTCGGCTTCGAACGCTTCAACCGACATGACGGGCTCCATGACAGCCACCTCCTTCGGTCCGTCAGGGAGAGGTCGCGCAGTCGCACGAGGTCAGATGATCCACCCCACAAAGACAAACGCGGTTGTGCTTGGAACGACAAATGGAACGACGGTGATTGTGGGGCTGAACGGCAGCGAAACCCCAAAGATCATCTGCGCCCAGACAGTGTCGGGGAACAGGCCAGGCGCTTGGCTGGCGAAAATGCCCGCTAACAAGGACGCCCCCCCGACCGATAGGAACAGATCCGGATCGCCGCTAGTTGGGCGCACTTGGGCGGCGGCCCAGGCAAAACGCGTTGGGGGGAGAAACAAGAACAGGAAGGAGCCGAACAAGGTTAGGTTGGTTTGGAAGGTGAATCCCGTTCCACCCGGCCTGGTCGGACGGAAAGCAACGAGGATGCTGCGCGCATCTGCCGGCGGCTCACGGCGGGAGGGCTTGGCCCAGTCCCGAGGGTCGGCCAAAGCCGCGGCCGGAACCACTAGGTCATCCAACGAAAGCGCCCGCTCCGCCTCTTGCCTCCACTCGTCCTCGGCCACGTCGTGGCGGATCGTCACGTCAAAGTCGCTTTCCGCGCAGCTCTCGCGGACCTGCTCCTCGGGCCCGACGATCAGAAGCTGGTACGCCTCCTGTCCCGCCTCGTCAGCGACTGGCGCGGCGTAGCGAACGACCCGGCTCACTACCTCCTGTTGGAACTCATCTAGGCGCATCCGACCCCCCTTCGCGATCGGACCCCCTTCGCGATGACATACGGGCGGGCCACGTCGGTCCGCCGGTTTGTCTCTCAGGCAAGCATCCTCCCGTGCGAAAGATGAGTCAAGGCGCGGATTCCGACTCAATGATGAGCACCGGATCGTCTTCCTGCTCCGCACGCGGGACAGAAGAACTCACCTCCGGCGGCTCGTCTTCCGTGAGGTACCCCCCGCCAACGAGCCAGCGATTGGGAGTGCAGTTGGGCAGATGAGTGCACGCCGCGCTCGATCGCCCCGCTGACGGCGGCCGTCCAGTTTTCCTTGATCCGCTCGAGCTCGAGTTCGGCGATCAGGGTCAGGATCCCGATTGCGAACCGTCCCATCGGGGTGGAGCCGTCGAAGTTGTCCTCGACCGAGACCAGGCGGGCGCCGGCCTCGTTCAGGCGCCGGATCGCGCCGAGGGCATCGACGGCCGAGCGGGCAAAGCGATCGAGCTTGGCGACCACGATCCCGCCCGTCTCACCTGCCTCGCAGCGCGCGAGCGCCTGCTGGAACATCGGCCGCTCCAGCTTGGCCCCCGACTGGTCGATCTCCTCCCACCACTCGACGATCTCGACCTCGTGCAGCTTGGCCCAGTCGGCGATCTTCTTCCGCTGCGTCTCGGGCGAGATGAAGGATTCACCTTCGCGCCCGGCGCGGCGGCTGACGCGGATGTAACCATCCGCCGTACGCTGGCGACTCATCCTGCCAACGTGTTAGGGGCAAGTCGATGGGCACGATCGACCACGTCACCATCCGCGTCGACGATCTTGCGGCCGCGCGTGCCTTCTACGGGCGCGCCTTCGAGCTGCTCGGCTTCGGCGGTCAGCCGCATGAGGGTGACCTCGGCATCGAGTGGGGCGACTTCTCGATTTCCGAGGCCGACGCAGAGCGGCCGCCGACAGAAGGGCTGCACATCGCCTTCACCGCCGACTCGCAGGAGCTTGTCGACAACTGGTGGCGCGGAATGATCGACGCCGGCTATCGAAGCGATGGCGCGCCGGGAGCGAGACCCCAGTATCGCCCCGACTACTACGGGGCGTTCGTTCTCGATGGCCAAGGCAACAGCGTCGAAGCCGTCACCCATGGCGGAGCGCGGCAGCGACCTACCGGCCTCATCGATCACCTCTGGATCCGCGTCGCGGAGCTCGAGCCGATCAAGCGCTTCTACACCGAGATTGCCTCGACGGTCGGCCTGAAGGCGCGAGACCTCGGTGAGCGTTTCGGCCTGGTGGCCGAGGCTGGCAGCTTCACGTTCGTGGAAGGTCCCCCGACGCGCAATCTGCACCTCGCGATCGGC
>JBKPFI010000337.1:0-4252 GCA_046728775.1 Actinomycetota bacterium
CGGAGCCGTCTCGCCGGACGAAGAAGATCCGGGCCCCGGTGAACAGCACGGAACCGCCGCGCTTCGACCACACCGGCCGCTCACCGAGCCGCCTCGTGAGGAGATGCCGGCCCGAGCCGTCGGCACGGGCGAGCCAGATGCGGTCGTAGTTCGCCGGTGCGCCTCGGCTCGAGCCGTAGGCGATCGTCCTCCCGTCCGGCGACCAGGCGGGACCCTGCTCGGTCGCCCGTGAGGCGATCAGCGGCCTCGCTCCCGACCCGTCCGCGTTCATCACCCAGATGTCCCAGTCGCTGGAGCCGGAGGAGATGTGGTCGAACGCGATCTTCTTCCCGTCCGGCGACCAGGCCGGGTACTCGCCGTACACCCGGCTCAGCCGCCTGCGGCCCGAGCCGTCCGGGCGCATGACCCAGATCGTGGCCTTCCCAGCTCGGACCGAGCCGAAGGCGATTCTCCTGCCGTCGGGCGACCAGGCTGGCGAGTAGTCCAAGCCTCGCCGCCTCGTCAGATTCCGCTGCCGCGACCCGTCGGCGTTCATCACGTAGATCTGGCCGGACCTCTCGTCCTCGTGGCGGTACGCGATCCTCCGCCCGTCGGGCGACCACGAAGGATCGAAATCGGCCGCTGGATCGTGGGTCAGGCGCACGAGACCGGAGCCGTCGGCATTGACGGCGTAGACGTCCTCGTGCGTATGGCTCCCCATCGAGAACGCAATGCGTCCCGTTGGCGGCTCCCTGGCGCCGGCGGCCGGCAGCGCCACGACGGCGGCGAGGGCGAATCCGAGAACGGTGAGAAGTCGCATCAATCTGCTCCGAACGTTCACCGCCTCTACACTGCGAGCCGCGCCGCAGTTCCGCTGCAGCGCGTGTGTTGTCTTCGACGTACAGGTCGCGCGGGGACGTCGAACCAATGGTGGGATTCGCGGTGCAGTCGCGGGCGCTCGGCGCGGAGGGATGTGGTGCGCTGGTCGCGACCGTCGTGACGCCGGCCGGAGTGTGGCGATGACCGAGCATGCGGTGGTAATCGCCGGAGGTGGTCCGACAGGCCTGATGCTGGCGGGGGAGTTGGCGTTGGCGGGCGTGGACGTTGCCATCGTGGAGCGGCGCGCCAGACAGGAGCTCGCCGGCTCGCGCGCGGGCGGCCTGCAGTCACGCACGATCGAGGTGTTCGATCAGCGTGGAATCGCCGACCGGTTCCTGGCGGAGGGGCAGACAGCCCAGGTCGCGAGTTTCGCCCGGAACCCCTTGGACATCAGCGACTTTCCCACGCGGCACCCATACGGGCTTGGGCTCTGGCAGAACCACATCGAGCGGCTGCTGGCCGATTGGGTCGGCGAACTTGCGGTGCAGTTCTATCGCGGACGCAACGTGACGGGGTTCGCGCAGGACGACTCCGGTGTCGACGTCGAGTTGTCCGAGAGGCACTCGCTGCGTGCGGAATACCTGGTCGGGTGCGACGGCGGACGCAGCGTGGTACGCAAGGCAGCCGGCATCGAGTTCACCGGGTGGGATCCCACGACGAGCTTCCTGATCGCCGAGGTCGAGCTGGCCGAGGAGCCGGAATGGGGCATCCGCAACGACGCCACCGGCATCCATTCCTTCGGCAGGTTGGAGTACGAGATCCGCGACGGCGAGGTGGTCTACATGGACCGCGGCCCGGTCCGGGTCATGGTGACCGAGCAGCACCTCGGACCGACCGGCGAAGCCACCCTACGCGACCTCAGTGAGGCGCTCATCGCCGTGTGGGGGACCGATTACGGGGTTCACAGTCCCACGTGGATTTCGCGCTTCACCGACATGGCTCGGCAGGCTACGGCCTACCGCGACAGGCGGGTCCTGCTGGCCGGCGACGCAGCCCACGTCCATAGCCCCGTGGGTGGGCAAGGCCTGAACATCGGCGTGCAGGATGCGGCGAACCTGGGCTGGAAGCTCGCCCAGGTGGTCGAGCGGACGTCGCCAGACAGCCTCCTGGACACCTACTACGCAGAGCGTCACCCGGTTGCTGCCCGCGTGCTGCGCGACACGGTCGCGCAGTCCTCGCTTCTCCTCGCAGATGAGCGGGTCAAGACCTTGGGCGACACCATTTCCGAACTGCTCAGCATGGACGAGCCCCGCAAACGATTCGCCGCCAGGATGTCTGGCCTAGACATCCACTACGACCTCGGCGAGGGGCACCCGCTGCTCGGGCGCCGCATGCCCGATCTCGACCTGGTCACCGCCGACGGCCCGCTGCGGGTGTTCACCCTGCTGCACGATGCCCGGCCGGTGCTCCTGAACCTCGGTGAGCCCGGCGGCTTCGACATCGCTCCGTGGGCAGATCGGGTTCAGCTGATCGACGCCGAGTACGTCGGTACGTGGGAACTTCCGGCACTCGGGGAGGTCGCCGCTCCCACCGCCGTGTTGATTCGGCCAGATGGATACGTGGCGTGGGTGGGAGACCTGACCGAGCTGGGGCTCTCTGACGCGCTAACCACGTGGTTCGGGCCGCCTCCCGCCGCCTAGCGCATTCTGTTGGGAGTTCTAATGCGTTCCGAGGCGTTCAGGTGGACCGGCTCAGGCTCCTCGAGGTGGCGTCCGCAGTGGTCGACGGCCACCGCCTGCTGCCGAAGGAGCCGCACTCGCCCGGCCCCGATGGACGGGGCGGGCGAATAAGGCGAATGGCTGCACGCGTTCGGGTTAGCCAGTTAGGTGTAGGCCGCCTCTAACCGGTTCTGCCCACAGGAGATGCTTTCCTCAGCGCCGGATCGCTCTCGGCATCAGTCAACACAGCGCCGTTGGCTACGTTCCGATGGAGCCCGTGGCTCGGCCAGCAACTAGTCAACGCGAACCGCGCGGTGGCGGATCGCGGCGAGCCAGCTCCTGCGGATCGCGCCGCTGCCGGGCCGGATCGCACGCCAGTAGCGCAGCAACGCTCGCGTTGCCGCGGGGCTCGTGCCGACGACGCGGGTCTCGGTGATGACGCGGCTTCCAGCGCGCTCGGGACGCACGAGGAACGAGATTGCTGCTTTCGCGTAGCCGGGCTCGTCAAACGAGAGGAAGTCCTCGCGCGTGCGCACTTCCGCCGGCTCGCTACCGACCAGGCGCCAGAACCGGCCGATGGCTCCTGCGGCGATCTCTGTACCGGCGCGCTCGCCGAGGGGAACGACGCCCGTCGTGAACTGATCGAGCACCCGCGCCGAGGGGCTCGGTTGGAGGACCGGGCGTCGCGCGAGTAGGCCCGGTAGCGCCCGCATTCCCTCCAACGGCTTCAGGAGGCGAACCTCCCCCACGGTCACCTGTTTCACGGCCGCGAACACGACCTGTGGAGGCGCCGCGACCCAGACGTCGTGCACTTCACTCGCATCGAAGCGCGGCAGCACCTCGTCGAGCAATGACCGCGGAACGTTCATTCGACGCGAGCCTAGGGCGTCCGTGCGAAGGACCGGGGAGTTGACCCGGGGATCCCTCGATGCGATTGCCGGCCCCGTGGCCCAGGCTGACTGTGACAAGCGATCAAGAAAGGAGCAAGCATGAGCAGCGAGCCTGACGCGACAGCGTCGCCCTGGTGACCGGCGGATCTGGCGGCATCGCCCGGGCCACTGCTCAGTGGCGAACAGACGGGAGGGTGCGGGGATGGCGAGAAACGAGCCGTCGAGCGGGGTGGTCGCAAGCGTTCCCGCTCCAAACCCGCGAGCTTGAGGATCGTGTTGGCCGGGGTTAGGTTGCGCCGGTGAAGCTCGCCCGCGCACGTCAGTTCGTCGAGGCTGTCGCGGCGCATGATCTAGAAGCGGCGGAAGAGTTACTCGATCGCGCTGTCGAAACCGTGACGCCGCGCGGCACCCTTCGTGGCATCGCGGCGTGCCGGCACGTGCTTCAGAAGGCGGGTGGAGACGAGCAATTCGCCATGGAACAGTCGGAGCCTGAGTTCGAGGATATTGAGGGCGACGTCATTGCCCGGACGCATGAGATCGCTCGCTGGCGTGAAACTGGCGAAGTGGCGTATGAGCGTGACTTTGCGCTGCGCTTGACCCTCGACGACGAACGAATCGTCAGGGTCGTGGTAATGCCGGGGGGCGCGCTCCCCTCGCAGGTCAGTAGCGGTTCACGCGCGGAGTAAAGGCTCGCCGGACTTCACCCGGCTCGATTCTCGGCGCTTGCATGCTTTCGTGGCAATGGGCGCGTCAGCCGCCATCGGCGCGCGTGATAAAGCAATCCGGGTGATCTGCCCTCTTAAAGACATGGGCGCGGAGCTCGCCGAGATCGAATCGCTCTACCGC
>JBKPFI010000363.1:0-3612 GCA_046728775.1 Actinomycetota bacterium
ACTTCGCGCACCGCTTCGTTGACCCGACGCATGCGCTCGCTCATGGGGCAACCTCTGTCCCATGAGCGGGGGAGGTGGCGCCCTCGCGGGGGGAAACGGTCGTTTCCCCCGCGGGAGCGAGCCACAGACGAGGGACGTTCATTCGAGGTATTCAACCCGCTGAGGCCAACTCGCAAAGACATGCGCCGTCATAGCTAGCGGTGGCGGTCCGGCTCTTCGTTGCGGTTTGGCTCGCCGTCGTTGCGACGGCGGCCGCGACGCAGGCGGGCGCGAACAAACCGCCGCGGTTCCAGGTGCTGGGGCACGCCGAAGCGCCCGGAGGCTACAGCGGCGACGTGGTCGGCGAGCGGCACTACGCGTACCTCTCGAGCCGAAAGGGCCGAGCCGAGAGCGACTGCCCCGCCCAGGGCGTTCGCGTCTTCGACGTCGCCAACCCGCGCAGGCCTCGCCGCATCGCCACCTTCGCGCGCATCCCGGGCACCTGGACCGAGAAGACCATCGTCAGGCGCGTTCACACCGCCGGCTTCGACGGCGTGCTCGCGGCCACCAGCGTCCAGGCCTGCGGCAACGGCTTCGGCGGCTTCGTGCTCTACGACGTCAGACGTCCCGCGAAGCCCCGGCGCCTGGCACTCGTGCGAACCGAGCCGCGCGGCTCCCACGAGATCTGGCTGGCGGTCGCGCGCGGACGCGCGTGGGTCTACACCGCCGAGGCGGCGGCCGAGTTCGCGGTCGCGCCGGGCTCGTTCGGCTTCCACATCTACGAGGTCTCGCACCCGCGCAACCCGGTCGAGGTGGGCGGCTGGAGCGCCTGCCGCGACCTGCACGAGTGCACCCCGGTCACGCCGCAGGAGCCCGGCAACGACAGGCGCGTCCTCGTCCACTCCGTGATCACGAACGCCGTAGCGACACGGGCGTACCTGTCCTACTGGAGCCTCGGCACAGTCATCCTCGACATCTCCGACCCCGCGCGGCCGCGCTACCTCGGCCGCACCGCCCGCGGCCAGGGAAACGCGCACTCGTCGTGGCTGATGCCGGGCGAGAAGATCCTGCTGGAGACCCACGAGACCCTTCACGGGCGGCCGGTCGTCTGGAACGTCGCCGACCCGGCGCACCCGGTCAGGCTCGCGACCGTGGCGCTTCCCCCGCAGCTCGCACCCGGCGGCGATTTCACCGACCGGCTGCCGCTCGCAGACAGCGTGCACGACCCCAAGGTCGCAGGCCGCTACGCCTACTTCTCGTGGTACGGCCAGGGCGTTGCCTTGTTCGATTTGAAGAACCCGCGTCGGCCGCGCTTCCTGACGCGCTTCCGCCCGCCGCCGAGGCCCGACCGGCACGGGCTGATCTGCCCCGGCGGGGCGTGCACGTCAGTCTGGGGAGTCTTCGTGAGGCCGCACTACGTCCTCGCCTCGGACATGAACGCGGGCCTCTTCGTTCTCAATCGTCCAAGGTGACGACCTCGCGCTCGACGCGGCCGAGCTCGAAGGCCTGGCCGGCGAGGTAGCGCTCCGCACCGTCCAGCAACCCCTCGAGCTCGCGGTGGCCGCTCGCCACGCAGGAGAGCGTCAGCCGGGCGCGCTGCCAGAGCTCGTGGTGGTCGACCTCCGCGACCGAGGCGCCGAAGCGCCGCTGCAACTGCGCCTTCACCGAGAGCAGCTCCTTGCGCTTGCCCTTCAGCGACCCGTTCTCGGGGAAGTGCAGCTCCGCGGAGAGGATGCCGACGTAGCCGGCGCCCAAGAGCGCTAGGTCGTCGAGGTCGTCGTCGGCGCCGGCGTCTCCAGGTCAGTGCGCTCGACCTCGCGGGTCTCGTAGACCTCAAGCACGTCGCCTTCCTTCACGTCGTTGAAGCCGTCGAGCAGGATGCCGCACTCGAAGCCCTCCTCGACCTCACGCACGTCGTCCTTGAACCGCTTCAGCTGCGCGATCCTCGTCTCGTAGATCACGGTTCCCTCACGGACGACACGGACGTTGGCGTTGCGGCGAACGGTCCCGCTCGTCACGTACGAGCCGGCGATCGTGCCGAGGCGGGAGACACGGAAGAGCTGCCGCACCTCGACCTCGCCCAGCGTCCGCTCCTCGGTGACGGGCTTCAGCATCCCGACGAGCGCCTGCTCGATGTCCTCGGTGAGCTGGTAGATGACGCGGTAGGTCCGGATCTCGACGCCCTCGCGGTCGGCGAGCGCGCGCGCCTCGGCGTTGGGGCGAACGTTGAAGCCGACCACCATCGCATCCGAGGCCGAGGCGAGCATGATGTCGTTCTCGGTGATCCCGCCGACGCCCTGGTGGATCACGTTCACGCGCACCTCGGGGTGCTGGATCTTCGAAAGCTCCGAGATCGCCGCCTCCACCGAGCCCACGACGTCGCCCTTGAGGACGAGGTTGAGGTCCTGCACGGCGCCCTCCTGCAGCTGCGAGAAGAGCGTCTCGAGCGTGACCCCGGCCGGCCGCTGCGTGGCGAACTGCTCACGGCGCAGGCGCTCGCCCCGCACCTGCGCGAAGCCGCGCGCCGCGCGCTCGTTCTCGACCACCTTGGCGTACTCGCCCGCGGGCGGCGGATGGTCGAAGCCGAGGATCTCGACGGGGTCGCCTGGAGTCGCGCCCTTGACCTTCTCGCCGCGGAAGTTGTAGAGCGCCCGCACCTTGCCCCAGGCATCGCCGGCGACGATCGCGTCGCCGACGCGAAGCGTCCCGCGGTGGAGGAGCATCGTCGCCACGGGTCCGCGCCCGACGTCCAGGCGCGACTCGACGATCGGGCCAGAGGCCTCGGCCTTCGCGTTCGCCTTCAGCTCGAGCTCCGCGTCCGCGACCAGCAGCACCTTCTCGAGCAGGTCGTCTAGGCCCTCACCCTGCTTCGCAGAGACGAGCGCGAACTGCGTCGTGCCGCCCCACTCCTCAGGCTGCAGCTCTTCGGCCGCGAGCTCGGTACGGACGCGGTCCGGATTGGCGTCCGGGAGATCGATCTTGTTGACGGCCACGACGATCGGTACCTCGGCCGCGCGCGCGTGCGAGATCGACTCCCTGGTCTGTGGCATGACGCCGTCGTCGGCGGCCACGACCTGGACGGCGATATCGGTCACCTTGGCGCCGCGCGCGCGCATGGCGGTAAAGGCCTCGTGGCCCGGGGTGTCGAGGAAGGTGATCTTCCGCTCGCCGTGGACGACCTGGTAGGCGCCGATGTGCTGCGTGATCCCGCCTGCTTCGGTTTCGACGACCGCGGTCTTGCGGATCGCATCGAGCAGCGTCGTCTTGCCGTGGTCGACGTGGCCCATGATCGTGACCACGGGCGGCCGCGCCGTCAGATCGGCCTCGTCGTCCTCGTAGACCTCGGGCTCGAGCTCCTCCTCGGCGGCGTGCTTGATGTTGACCTCGCGGCCGACCTCCGTCGCGATCAGCTCGACCTCCTCGTCGGCGAGCGACTGCGTGACGGTCTTCGGCGCGCCAAGGCCCATCAGGATCGTGATCAGCTTCGGAACCGGGACGCCGAGTGCCTGCGAGAGGTCCTTGACGGTGACGCCCGACTCAACCGTGACGGGGCCGGTGGGCGGCGCGACCGGTGCCTTCTCCTTGGGCTTCTGCTCCGCGCGGTCACGTGCCTGCCGGCCGTCCTGGCGCGGG
>JBKPFI010000368.1:0-8708 GCA_046728775.1 Actinomycetota bacterium
GTTCGCAATGGGCGAAGCCGCCGAAGCCTCTCCGCTCGCTGCGAGCGCGACGACAGCGAGGACGACAGCCGCTAGCCGTCTCATGACGTCTGGATGTAGACGGTCATGCCCGACTCGATCTTGTTGACGTTGGCGAGTCCAGGATTGACCGCAGTCGCTCCTTCCTCACCCGGCAGAGTCAGGCCTGTCGTTCCTCTCGATCGGCGTGCAGCCACCGGAGGCGAGCTGGGGCACGGTGATCCAGGACGGCCAGGATCTGCTCTATACGCGCCCGATGGTCGCAATCGCGCCGGGGATCATGATCCTGCTCACGGTCATCGCTCTGAACGTGCTCGGCGATGGCGTCCGCGACGCGCTCGACCCGCGAGCGAAGGTGCGCGTACGGAAGTAGTCACTATCTTCATCGACAGGCTGTCGGATCGCGAGGCGATCCGGCTAACCCCGCCGTGATGGGGTGAGGGCCATCTCGGCGCCGTACACTAACTGAGCTTTTTGTGTAAGTGACCGAAATTCGACCCGCGCGGCTGGCACCCCTGGGGTCGTGAGGGCCGCTAAGCCAGCAAGTCCGGGATCGCTCCTCTTAGATTGTCGGCGAGGAGTTGACTGGACGCGCGTCCCCAGCTCGCCTCGTTAGCAGGGATGATCCTCTCACGCTTCAAGGTCCTCAAGCACGCGACTAAGCGCTTCGAGTAGGTCACGTAGTCCCCTCGCCTCATCCCTTCAGGTGCGCGTTCAAATGGAGGCTCGAAAGGCTCCTCGGCGTCTCCGCCGAAGAGGCATTCGGCATGCTCGACCGCGGCGAGTTGGACGGTACGCTCGCCGGAAGCGCCTTTCAGTCGTTGCGCTTCCTTCTGGCTGGCTAACCCCGCGCAACCCGCGCTCCATCTCACGCTTGTCGAGCTGCTCGCGTCGAGTCGAAGGGCCTTGTGCGTGGTGCCGGCGTCGGTTCCAGCCTGGTTCCACGTCACTATCTAGCCCTCGATTTGCAGGTCTTTTCCGCCGACCGCAGGCTTGCTCCGTAGGCGGTCACCCTGGAACCATGCGGGTTTGCGTCACCCCTCACCCATACCCCCTCACCCGCGAATTCGCCCCCGCCCCGTTCTGGGTGACCTATAGCTCTCGCAGCAGCAGCCAGGATGTCCGCCGCGAACCACTGTTAAGCTCTCCTTAACAGTGGACAAGAGCGTGGAACCAGGGATAAACGGCTCACGCTGCCGGGGCCGCAACCGTGCCGGCTTTCCGTGCGCGAGGCGTGCGGTGAAGGACGGTTACTGCACTGCGCATCACCCGACCGAGGGTCAGGACATGCGTGAGCTCGGCCGGCGTGGGGGACAGGTCCGCCCAAACACGAAGCTCCGCAAGGCGGCCGACGACGACCTGCGCGAGAAGGCGCGCGCCGTGCTCCTCGAGCAGCTCGAGGGGGACGACGAGCGACGCAGGTTCGAAGCAGCGAAATCCTTGTTCAGCTACCGCGCGGCGCAGCCGCCGGCGGAGCGTAGAGGCGGCGGGGCTGAAGGCGGAGTCTCGCTCTCCGACGGGCGCAAAGTCATTGGGCTCGCCGACCTCCTCGAACTGGCCCTCGAGGACGCCAAAGGCATTTTCGAGAGCACGCGGATGCAGGACGTCATTCTGCGAGCGGCCGAGCGGGTGCGAGAGCTGCAGGCCGCCGGTGTGCGCGTCGGGGAGCAGACAGAAACGCGCACCCCCTCCCCCCGGTAAGAAATCGCGGACCGAAACGAATCTGGGTACCCGGCGGCAGGACGCAGACGCTGTCGCATCCCCCTCCGGCCAAGCGGCCGCAGGCTGCGTCCCGGCTGCGTCTACCCGGTGCAAGCGGACAGCGTCGAGAATCACATTAATTCTTTAGTGTGATCGCTAGCGCTTGATGAACGGCAGCAACACCATCGGCGGATCAGGCGTCCCCTTCGGCGGTGATGGCGGCGAGGCGGCGGTTGCGAAGCCCACGTTCGTGGTCAGTGCAAGCGCCGCATTCCTTTGCGGGTAGATCGCCAACGCTGCTGTCCCGCCGTCGACGGCGCCGATATGGCCGACGAAGAGGCCGGACGGGCTCGGGTGGACCTCGAAGCCGATGCCGTAGCCGGTCTCCTTGCCGTCGGGCGTCTTCTGCGAGGTGAACATCGCGGTCGCTGTCTGCGACTTGAGCAGCGTGCCGTTGGTCAACGCGGCGCCGAAGCGGGCCAGATCGCTGGCTGTGGACAGGAATGCGCCCGCTGGCAGGCGGTCGCTCAGGTCGATCGGCGGCGCCTTACGGATCGCGCCGGTGTTGGTCAGTTCGTAGAACGTTGCGCGCTGCGCTGCTGGCGCCGTCGCAAGCGTTGTCTCGCTCAGCTGAGCGGGCGTGAGCACCGATTGCTGGATCAGGTCCTTGAAGGCTTCGTCGGTCGCTCGTTCCAGTGCGGCGCCGATGACGTCGTAGCCGTAGCTGGAGTAGCTGAACTGTGTCCCCGGCGGCGCCACCAGCGGGTCGTTCGCGAAGATCGCCAACGATTCGGCGACGTTGTCGAAGTGGCGCTTGTTCACCGCTTCGGCTTGTGTCTGGTAGTGGCGGATGCCGGCGAGATGGCCGGCAAGCCGGCGCAGCGTTATGCCGCCGCCGTGGGATGGGAACGACGGCAGGTAGCGGTCGATCGGCGCGTCCAGGTCGACCGTTCCCGTCTCAACGTAGTGCATTAGCGCCGCCGCGGTCAGCGTCTTCGAGACGCTGCCGATGCGGAAGCGCGTGTGCTCGGTCACGGGTCGGCGTGCCTTGACGTTGGCGTAGCCGCAACTGACCGACCAGACGATCTTGCCGTCGACGGCGATCGCCAGGCTCATTCCTGGGGCGCGGATCCCAGCTTTGAGGCGCCGAACCAGCGGCCGCGCGGTCTTGATCGCGCGCGCATAGCCGGAGGCCGCCTTCGTCTCGCGACAGCCGGCTGCGTTGCTCGAGCGTGCCGCCTGCGTCGAGCTGCCGCAGGCGACGCTCAGCGCCGCGACCAGGATTGCTGCCAAGACGAACGAGATTCGCTGTCTCATCCTCTCATCGGATCTTCGTAAGAGCGTTGACACATCAGTACGCAATGCATAGCATATCGAGGTATGAGAGGCGAGATCTTAAAGGGCCACCTCGAGCTGCTCGTACTAACGGCACTCCGCAGCGGGCCTGGCCACGGCTACTGGATCATTCGTGAAATCGGCGCCCGCAGCGAGGGCGAGTTCGAGCTGAACGAAGGGACGATCTACCCAGCCCTCCACCGACTCGAGAAGAGCGGCTACGTCAGCAGCAGCTGGTCCGAAGTAGGCGGCCGCAAACGTCGCGTTTACCGACTCAGCCGCAAGGGCCGCTCCGCCCTTAGCGAACAAACACACGACTGGCGCCGCTTCCAGCGGGCGATGAACATGGTGCTCGCGCCATGAGCGCACCGACGATCACGGCTTACCTGGCGGAACTCGAGCAGCAGCTTCGCCGGCGACGGGCGCCACGAGCGCGGCTGTTGCGCGAGGTCGAGGGCCACCTCGACGACACCGTTGAGGAGCTGACGGCGAGCGGCGTCGCCCGCGCCGACGCCGAGGTCGAAGCCGTGCGCCGCTTCGGCGCGGCTGCGACCGTCGCGGCACGCTTCGCTGCGGCCACGGCTTCGACGACCGCTCATCGCGCCGTCGATCTCGCCAGCTTGGCGTTCGTGGGGTACGTCGCCAGTTTTCTCGCCTTCGCCAGCTCGGCGTCGTCAGCGGTGCGCGATTTTCCCCAGGGCGCGCCGAGCTTCTTCGCCGTCCAGCTGGCGGCGGTTGCGCTGGGCCTCGCCTTCGTCCGTTCGTGGCGCTGGCGCCCGCAGCCCGCAGTCCCGCCCGCCGAGCTGACGTTCCTTTCGCGCGCGCTGGCACTTGGCGTCGCGTCGCTGGCAATGGCCACGGTCGGCGAGACGTTGTTGGCGTTGACGCGACCGGCGGGAGTCGTCGTTTGGGACGCGGCGCAGTGGTTGACGCTCAGCTTCACCGCTGCTGCGGTCGTCGTCCTCGTCGCCGCGCTTGGCGCGGTTCGCGCCGCCGCCCAAGTCGCCGCCGTGGGGGCGCTTCCCGGCGACAGCGACGCACGCGACCGGCGCGGCGCGGCGATGCTGCTTGACGACGTTGTCGCACTGACGCCACGCCTACGGCACTCACTCTCATTCCGCCTCAGAACGTTGCATCCGCTGAGGCATCCCTGGCGCGTTGTGTCGCTACTTGCCGCCCTTGCGTTCGTCGCGGTGACCGGTGTGCAGTTGGTCAGCGGCGACGGTCTGCACGACGGCTCGATCATCGGCGGCGCCGCGCTGCTCGGCCTCCTCGAAGCTGTTGCGATCATCGGTTGTTTTGCCCTCTTCGGTCGCTTCCTCGGCCTGCGCGACGCCTGACCCTCGCCGCCGCTGATCCATTAGTCGAGGATCCGTTCCGTCCCGGGAGCGCCGCCAACCGTGGGCCGTCGCGGGACGCTAGCCCTTCGCCGAAGGAGTCGACCGCCTTCGTGAGCAGCCAGCGCAGCTTCTCGACCGTCACCGGCGCCGCGTCGTGCTGCGTGAGGTACTCCTCGACGAGCTTGCCAGGAGGTCGCAGCGACGAGCAGGCCGCTGGCGCCGGTGAGCAGGGCTACTATCAGGATCGCGGTTTGCGCGGAAGTGGCGTCGGCGCCGATCCCGGCGACCAGCGCGCCGAGGACAAAGCCGAAGTCGCGCCAGAAGCGATACACGCCGATCACGCGTGCCCGGTCGCGCGGCTGGCTCGCGTCCGAAACGGCGGCGATCAGAGTCGGGTAGACCATCGCAGTGCCGGCGCCAAGCAGCAGCGCCGCGGCGAGCGAGGGCGCGAAGGCGCCATCGCCGGCGACGAGCAGGCCGAGCGCGACCGCCTGCACCAGCATCCCGGCCGTGATTAGCGGCTTGCGGCCCGTGTGGTCGGAGAGCCAGCCGGTGAGGAGTTGGCCGGCGCCCCAGACGACCGGGTAGGCCGCGGCGACGATGGCGATCTCGCGGACGCTGGCGCCATGCGCAGCCAGGTAGAGCGGCGCGAGGCCCCAGGCGAGTGCATCGTTGAGGTTGTTGACCAGCCCGGCCTGGCTGCAGGCGCGCAGGATCGGGTCGCGCAGGCTCGCCTGCGCGAACGCGGCGCCGAGACTCCCATGCGTGGACGGATGAGCGCCGTGTGCCTGCTGTTCGAGCGCGACCTGCGCGCCCGTGTCGCGCACCGCGAACATGCTGAGCAGCAGACCGGCGGTGACGATTAGCGCCGCGCCAACCCAGATGATCGTCCGGGGCGCGTAGCTTGCGGCAAGCGCGCCGGTCAGGAAGGCGGTTGCTGCGACGCCCAGGTAGCCGGCCGACTCATTCAGGCCGAGCGCGAGCCCGCGCCGGCGCGGCCCGGCCAGGTCGATCTTCATCACCACCGTCATCGACCAGGCGAATCCCTGGTTGACGCCGAGCAGCAGGTTGGCGGCGACGATGAACCACCACGACGGCGCGAGCCCGATCAGCAGCGGCACCGGAAGCGCCACGACCCAGCCGATCACGAGCAACCGCTTGCGGCCGAGCCGGTCGGCCAGCCCGCCCGCAGCCAGGTTCGTGAACGCCTTGGCGGCGCCGAAAGCGACGACGAAGGCGAGGATCGCCAAGGTCGAGGTGAGACCGAAGCCCCGCTTGCCAACCAGTGGCAGCACGCTGCGCTCGAGACCAACCAGGCCGCCGACGAGCGCGTTTAGCGCGACGAGGAGCGCGAACTGCCGTGCATTGGCGCGCAGGCCGAGCTCGACGGGGCCGGTCACGCGACCGCGCCCACCGTGCCGGCGCGGTTGGCGGCGACGATCCGCTTCTGCTCCGCGGGTGGCGGCGGCGTCTCGGCGAGCAGCGCGTCCGCGAAGGCGTCCGCATCAGTCATTGCGAGCAGCGCGTTGTGGGCCCGCTCGAAGCCGATCGAGGAGACGGGGTTGCCGGAGAGGCCGCGGCCGCAGACCGAGCCCGCGTAGTGGCTCGGGTAAAGAACAACGTGGTCCGGTAGCGCGAGCAGGCGCTTGAGGCTGGCGTGCAGCAGCCCCGCCTGGCCGCGCGCGTCGCCGGCGACGTGCAGGTCTGGCCGGCCGACGTCGCCGATCAGCAGCGAGTCGCCGCTGAAAACGAGCCACGGCTGTTCGGTTCCGCGCCGCCGGTCGGCGACCGTGTAGGCGTGATGGGCGGGAGCGTGCCCCGGTGTCGCGATCGCGGTCACGAGTGTGTTCCCGAGCTCGACCACCTCGCCGTCGGCTAACGCGACGTGCGCGAACTCGACCCCGGTGTCGGCTGGCAGGTAAGCGGTTGCGCCCGCGCGCGCGACGAGCGCCGGTAGGCCGGAGACGTGGTCTGCTTGCACGTGTGTCTCGAAGACCGCCACGATCGGCGCGTCCAGCGCCGCCGCGGTGGCGAGGTAGTCGTCGACGAGGTCGGCGTGCGGGTCGACGACCGCAAGCTTGGCGTGCGTGCCGCACCCGAACAGGTAGCTGGCACAGGAAGTTGCGTCGTTCAGAAACGGGCGTAGCAGCATCGGGTGTCCTCTCAGCTGCTTTCGACCGGAAGGCCTGCGCGCCGCCACTCGGGAAAGCCGACGTCGAGGCGGCGCGCCTTAAGCCCGCGCGCTTGCAGCAGCCGAACGGCGTCGTCGGCATAGACGCAATAGGGGCCCCGGCAGTAGGCGACGATCTGTCGGCGGCGCGGCAGCTTCGGCGCAAGCGACGCGAGCGCGTCAACCGGCACCGACTGCGCGCCCGGAATGTGCCCCGCCTTGTATTCGGGCTCCGGCCGGACATCGAGCACAACGACGTCGCCTCGGGCCAGCCGCTTCTGAAGCTCCTCGGCGGAAACATGCTCGACCCCGTCCCGCTCACCCAGGTACTCGTCCGCCAATTGATTCACCTCTCCAACGTGGCGCACGGCGACATCGCGCACCGCCGCCCAGAGATCGCCTACCCGCTCGCTCGCCAGCCGATAGAAGACCCGCGTCCCCTTCCGACGCGAGCGAACCAGACCCGTCCGAGCCAGAACATGCAGGTGCTGCGATGTATTCGCGACGCTCTGCGAGATCTCGTTCGCGATCTCGTCCACCGAGCGCTCGCCCTGCGCGAGCAGATCGACGATCTCCGCCCGGCGGCCGCTGCCCAGTGCCTGCGCTACAGACGCGAACGCATCGAACAAGGCCACCTTCGCTGCGCCACTTGCCACGTCTTCAAGCTATCACTTGAATAGTTGAAGATCAAGCGTTACGCTCGGTAGCGAGCAGTCCTTACTCGCACAGAACGGAGACGGCCATGTCCACGACCATCAATCCGAACAAGGCACTCTGGGAGAAGGGCGACTTCACTCGCATCGCAGAGAGCATGCGCGACACCGGCGAGGCGCTCGTCACGACGTTGGGAATCACCGACGGGCTTGAGGTCCTCGACCTCGGCTGCGGCGACGGGACGACGGCCTTGCCGGCGGCGAGGCTCGGCGCGAACGTCCTCGGCGTCGACATCGCCAGCAATCTCGTCGAGGCAGGCAACGCACGGGCGCGCAGCCTCGGCCTCGCGAACATCAGATTCCAAGAAGGCGATGCGTCCGACCTGAGCGAGCCCGAGGATGACAGCTTCGACCTCGTCGTCAGCATGTTCGGCGCGATGTTCGCTCCGAAACCGTTCGACGTGGCAAAGGAGATCGTTCGCGTAACGCGGCCCGGCGGGCGGATCGTCATGGGGAACTGGATCCCCAATGACCCGACGCTCGTCGCCCAAATCCTGAAGATCAGCACCTCCTACTCGCCGCCACCTCCGGAAGGGTTCGTCAGCCCAATGACGTGGGGCGTCGAGGACCACGTGATCGAGCGGTTCGCGGGCGCGGGAGTGCCCGAGGAGAAGATCTCGTTCGAGAGGGACACGTACACGTTCAACTTCCCAGGTGCACCCTCGGAACTTCTTGCTGTGTTCAGGACGTACTACGGACCGACCATGAACGCGTTCGAAGCTGCAGGAGCCAACGGCCGCGAGGCCGAGCTGCAGGCTGAGCTGGACGCCCTCTTCAATGCCCAGAACGCAAGCCCGAACGGCGATGCCACCTCCATTCCGGCAACCTTCCTGCGCGTGACGGTCGCGGTCTGAGCCGGGCGTAACGGGAACGCGACTGCAGAGCGGCTAGACCTACACCCGCGGGTCGACAACAACATTTCACGGGCGGGAGCGCTTCGGGACGCTTTACGTCCGTGCGAGGAGCTTCCGGCTCTGCTCGGCGTGCCACTCGAGTCCTGTGTTGGGACGGTTGAAGAAAGCGGACACATCGACGGCGCTCCTCGGCCTCGCAAGCCACCGGCGCTAGCACCTGCCAGCACTGCAACGAAGCCGGGAGAGTCCAGCTGTCCGGAGCGCCCCGCCCGCGCACGGACACGGGCGCCGGATCTCGACTGTTCCCCTCGCGCCTCGACAGACGTCTGCCCGGGAATGCGTCCCGCAGGCGTCCCGTCACTGCGGCCCACAGCGGGACGCCTCCGGTCGAATGAGAGGACGCTCGCCCAGGCGGCGCTCACTCCTAGCTGCTCACGCCACGTCAGGCTTTCGGGTCGCGGCGCCCGACGGCGTCGTGCCTCCAGAACGCCTCCGCGTACACCAGCGTGCCCGTCATCCAAGACTCGTAGGTCGGGAGTCGGAGCACTTGGAACGCTGCGTCCGGGATTCGCAACGA
>JBKPFI010000121.1:0-1638 GCA_046728775.1 Actinomycetota bacterium
ACGAAGACGTGCGCGCCGTGGAGGCCGGTGAGGCCGTAGAACGTCGTCGTGAACGCGTTCTCGTGCCATGCCCAGCCGAGCCGCGAGTACTCGATCAGCTGCGTGAGCAGGAAGGTCAGCACGAGGCCGGCTTGCAAGCCGGCGCGGTTGCCGCGCTTGATCGACTGCAGCGCCCAGTGCATCGTGAAGCTCGAGGTCACGAGGATCGCGGTGTTCACGCCCGCGACGTAGATCGGGAGCTCGAACGGGGGCTGAGGCCACGGGATGCCGTTCACGACGCGCACGAAGAAGTAGGCCGTGAAGAACGAGCCGAAGAGCATCACCTCGGAGGCGATGAACAGGAACATCCCGAGCGTGCGGGCGTCGACGCGCGAGCTCTGGTGCGCGACAGGCGGGTGCGCAGCGTGTGTTTCGGCGTGCGCGCTCATGCGACGGCCTCCGGCTCGCGCTCGACCTCAACGTGCTCGACCGGCAGGCCGGTCTGCTTGCGCACGCGGTTGACCAGGTCGCCGCGGAGCCAGCTCGAGGTCTTCTCGCCGGGGAAGGTCGAGATGATGATCTCGTCCACACGCTCGTCCTGAACCGCGTTCGCGACCGCCGTGAACGGGTCGGGGTGGGCCACCTGGCCGTGGACGTCGATCCCCTCGCCGCGCAGGATCGTCAGCGCCCGCCGCAGGCGGCGCTCGGCCTCGGGGTGCGCGGACGCCGTCGCGTCGCTCTGGGGGCAGATGATCAGGAACGACGCCCGGCCCTGCCGCGCCCGCTCGCGGATCTTCTGGAGCAACGGCTCGCCCACCACCGTCTCGTTCGCCACCACGAGCACGTTCTTCTCGTCGCCGGCCTCGCGCTCCAGGTCGACCACCACGTGCTCAACGGGCAGGCCTCCCGCGGCGCTGCGGATGCGCTCGACGACGTCGCGCCGCAGCCAGCCGGAGCGCTGCTCCGGGTGCGTGGAGACGATGATCTCGTCCGGAAACGGCTCGAGCTGCGCGAGCGCGTCGCGCGTGGCCGCCACCGGGTCGGCCTCGACGACCAGCCCGGTGGCCGGAATTCCCTCCGAGCGCAGCGCCTTCAGTGTCTGGTCGAGGCGGCGACCGGCGGCGGCCCGGCGCGTGTCCTCGTAGACCACGTAGCCCTCACGCGGCTGGTTGACGGGCGTGATCACGGTCACGCGCACCTTGCCCTCGCTGCGCCGGCGCTCGATCGCCTCGATCAGGCTTCGGCCCGCGACGGTCTCGTTCGCGACGACCAGGAGGTTCCGCTCGCCGTTCACCGGACCGGCACCTGCTCAGGTTCCGGCACCCGCTCGCCGTTGAAGACGCCGTGGCGCGCGCCCGGCACGCCGTACTCGTACGGGTTGCCGACCACCTGCGGCACCTCGTCGAAGTTGAAGATCGGCGGCGGCGAGCTCACCTGCCATTCCAGCGTCAGCGAGCGCCAGGGGTTCGCCGCGGCAGCCGGGCCGTACCGCCAGCTCTTGACCATGTTGTAGAGGAACACGAGCGTCGAGGCGCCGAGCCCGAACGAGGCGATCGAGATGAACAGGTTCAGGTCGCCGAAGCGCGGCGCGTAGTCGGCCACCCGGCGCGGCATGCCCTGGATCCCCAGGTAGTGCATCGGGAAGAAGGTCAGGTTGAA
>JBKPFI010000077.1:0-1440 GCA_046728775.1 Actinomycetota bacterium
ATGGAGCTGCTGCTCGACGGCATCCCGCTCGACCGCGTCTCGACGTCGATGACGATCAATGCGCCCGCAGCGCTCCTGCTGCTGTTGTACGAGCTCGTCGCGGAGGAGCAGGGCGTCGCTCCGGAAAAGCTGCGCGGCACCGTCCAGAACGACATCCTCAAGGAGTACATCGCGCGCGGGAACTACATCTTCCCGCCGCGGCCCTCGATGCGGCTCACTACCGACCTCTTCGCGTACTGCGCGGAGCGGCTCCCGTCCTGGAACACGATCTCGATCTCCGGCTACCACATCCGGGAGGCCGGGTCGACCGCGGTCCAGGAGCTCGCGTTCACGCTCGCAAACGGGATCGCGTACGCGGAGGCGGCCGTCGCCGCAGGCCTTTCGCCCGACGAGTTCGGCGCACGGCTCTCGTTCTTTTTCAACGCGCACAACCACTTCTTCCAGGAGGTGGCGAAGTTCCGCGCGGCGCGGCGGCTGTGGGCGGAGATCATGCGCGAGCGCTTCGGAGTCACGAACGCACGGGCTCAGGCGCTGCGCTTTCACGCGCAGACCGGCGGCTCGACCCTCACCGCGCAGCAGCCCGAGAACAACATCGTGCGCGTCGCCGTGCAGGCGCTCTCCGCGGTCGCCGGCGGCGCGCAGTCGATCCACACGAACTCGTTCGACGAGGCGCTGGCACTGCCCACGGAGCGCGCGGCTCGGATCGCGTTGCGGACGCAGCAGCTGCTCGCGCACGAGGCCGGCGGGACGGACACGGCCGATCCGCTGGGCGGCTCGTACTTCATCGAGGCGCTGACCGACGAGCTCGAAGCACGGGCGCACGAGCTGATCGCCCGCGTCGACGAGCTCGGCGGGGCGGTCGCCGCGGTCGAGCAGGGTTTCGTCCAGGGTGAGATCGAAGAGGCCGCGTTCCGCTACGCGCAGGAGGTCGAGGGCGGGGAGCGCGTGATCGTCGGCGTGAATCGCTACGCGGAGGCGGAGCCGGAGCAGATCGAGCTCCACCGGATCGACCCCGAGGCGGAGCGGCGGCAGCTCGAGCGCACCGCGCGCGTGCGGGCCGAGCGGGACCCGGGTGCGGCCGAGGCGGCGCTGTCGCGCGTGCGCGAGGCCGCTCAGGGGACGGAGAACCTGCTCCCGCCGATGCGCGAGGCGCTTCGTGCGCGCTGCACGGTCGGCGAGATCTGCAACGTGCTGCGTGAGGAGTTCGGGATGTTCGACGCCCAACGCGCGCCGTAGCCCGCTGCGGAGAGCGTCCCTGTAGTTCGGTTCGCCCGGCCTCCTCCCCGAGGCGAGCGTAGGCGGGAGATCCGCACGGCGTGTCACGGATGTGTGGCGGAAGCGTCAAGCTTGCTCCCCAGTGCGGATCCTGCTCGTCTCGCAGATGTACCCGGGCCCGGGCGAGCCCGACCTCGGCGTGTTCGTTGCCCAGCTCGAGCGCGC
>JBKPFI010000228.1:0-1227 GCA_046728775.1 Actinomycetota bacterium
GCTCGTGCACCTCTCGTCGCTGCTCGCACTCTCGGCGAGCTCGCCGTTCTGGCGCGGCGAGCTGACCGGGCTCGCTTCGAGCCGGCAGATGGTCTTCGCGGCATTCCCGCGCTCGGGCCCGCCGCCTCGGTTCCGCGACTACGCCGACTACGCCGAGGTCGTGGGCCAGCTCGAGAAGACCGGTTGCATCGCGGACTACACGCACATCTGGTGGGACATCCGCCTGCACCCGCGCTTCGGGACGGTCGAGATCCGGATCTGCGACGCCGTCACGCTCGTCGAGGACGCGGTCGCGCTGGCCGCCTTCTGCCAGGCGCTCGTGAAGCTCTACTCCGAGCGCGACGCGGTCGGTGCCGAGATCCCCTCGTACCACCGCATCCTGACGACCGAGAACAAGTGGCTCGCCGCGCGCTACGGGCTCGAGGCGCCGGTGATGGACCTCGCGACGGGGCGGCGGAACCGCATCCCGGTGGCGCAGCTCGTCCGGCGGACGCTGAAGGAGATCGAGCCGCACGCGCGCGAGCTCGGCTCCGATCGCGAGCTCGACGGCATCCGCGAGATCCTCGCGCGCGGCAACGGCAGCGACCGCCAACGCCGCATTTGGAACGCAAACCACGACCTGGTCGAGGTCGTCGAGGAGATCGCGAACGCGACAGAGCAGGCCGCCGTTCCGGCTTAGGAGGAACGTCGAGCGACAGGGACCCTGGGCCAGGCGAGGCCGGTCCCGCTTACCTCCGCGGACTCGCCGAGATCAGTGCCGCTAGGCCTTGCCGCTAGGCCTTCACGACCTCGTTCAGTTCGTCGAAGGTGATCGACGGCATCGGAGCACCCTCCGGGAACACCGGCCTCACCGAAGTCTCGAACCACGCCTCGAAATCGGCTTGCGTGTCCCACATCTCAGTCACCCGCCAGCCGCCGGAGCTCGGGCCATTCCCGTGCACGATGAACCCCTTTGCGCTCGTGATGTGATCGAGCAACGGCCGCATGCCGTCGATCATCTCCTGCGTCCCGCCTGGAATCTGCGCGGTCATCAAGACTGCCATCTCTTCTCCTTCGACTGGTCGTGGATGTCCGATCATTTCACTGCAGCCACCCTGTTCTACGCGAGCCGCGAGACCCCGATGAGTTTTCCGCCGTCGCACCGTCCTCAAGGGGACGAGCTCAACGCGAAGGAGATCCGATGAAGGTCGGGACGGAGCAGGAGTGGCAGGCGGCGCGCAAGGAGCT
>JBKPFI010000156.1:0-3591 GCA_046728775.1 Actinomycetota bacterium
GATCGCGACGTGCCAGGGCATGATCAGGTGCGCCTCGCCGGAGACGCGGACGCAGCCGGTCGAGATGCCGCGCGCCTCGAGCTCGTCGAGCTCGCGCACGAACACCTCCGGATCGATCACGCAGCCGGCGCCGAGAACGCACTCCTTGCCGTGCAGGATTCCGGACGGCATGTGGTGGAACTTGAACTTCTCGCCGTCCGCGACGATCGTGTGCCCCGCGTTCGGCCCGCCCTGGTAGCGGCAGACGAGGTCGGAGTGCTGGGCGAGCAGGTCGACGATCTTGCCTTTGCCTTCGTCTCCCCACTGCGCGCCTACCACGACGGTCGCGGGCATCAGCGGTCACCTGGCGCGCAGTGGATTAGGACCGGACGTGCGGGCAAACCCCGCACGTCCTCCGGACGGCGCCCGACAAGCGGGCGCCTCGGCGCGCCGACAATCACGGTCGCAGGCACGAGCCGGAGTTTGCCTGATGCCGTCGGCTGGCAGAGAGCGGCCACGCTGTCCGTACCGGCCACGTCCGGGGTCTGACCCGGACATCGCTTGTCGAGGAGGCCTTGCCAGGCCCGTGACGCGCCTGGCGGCGCTACCAGAGCGACGACGTCGGCTCTGCCGCGACGGCGCCGCCGGCGCGGATGATGCGGATGCGGTGGCCGCGCGGGCACGTCGTCCAGCCCAGGTCCTGCTCGAGGCGCAGCGTCCCCTGCGCCGTCTGGCCGGCGTACTCGCCGTGCCGGTCGTTCTCGGCACACGCCTGGCAGACGACGGTGAAGGCGGTCGCGCGCGCGAGGACGACGACGGTCTGCTCGTACACTAAGGCTGCCCTCGCGCTGCCGTCATCAGCGTCCGCGGGCTAGGCCCGTAGACGCGTCTGAAATGACCGGTCGATAGCTGTGGAGTGTGCATCGCGCCTCTGATCACCCCGCAGGCGCCAGGTCGGCGAACTTCGCGTACCGCTTCAGGAACGAGAGCTTGACCGTGTCCGTCGGCCCGTTGCGGTGCTTGGCGAGGTGCACCTCGGCGATCCCCTGCTGGTCGGACTCCTCGTTGTAGTACTCGTCGCGGTAGATGAACATCACCAGGTCGGCGTCCTGTTCGATCGACCCGGACTCGCGCAGGTCGGAGAGGATGGGCCGCTTGTCGTGCCGCTGCTCGACCGCGCGCGAGAGCTGCGACATCGCGAGGATCGGGACGTCGAGATCGCGTGCGAGCACCTTTAGCGAGCGAGAGATCTGCGACACCTCCTGCACGCGGTTCTCCGCGGTCGAACCCGACGTCATCAGCTGCAGGTAGTCGACGATGATCAGGCCGAGGCTGGGCTCGCGCGTCTTGAGCCGCCGGGCCTTCGAGCGGATCTCCATCATCGTGATCGAGCCCTGGTCGTCGACGTAGACGGGCGCCTTGGCGAGTCGGTCGCAGGCCGCCGTCAGCCGCGGCCAGTCGTCCGCGCCGAGCTTGCCGGTCCGCAGCCGCTGCGACTCGACTTTCGCCTCGCTGCACATCAGGCGCTGCGTTACCTCCGCCTTCGACATCTCGAGCGTGAACATGGCGACTGGCACCTCGGCGCGGACGGCGAGGTTCGCTGCCATGCAGAGCCCGAGGCCGGACTTCCCCATGCTCGGGCGGGCGGCGACGATGATCAGGTTCCCCGGTTGGAACCCGGAGGTGAGCCGGTCGAGGTCGCGGAAACCGGAGGGGGTGCCGGTCACGTCTGCACCGGCTTCGTAGAGGGCGGTAATGCGCTCGAAGCTGTCCTTCAGCAGCTCTTCGATGTGACTGAACTCGCTCGTCACCCGCGCCTGCGAGAGGTCGAAGACGACCTGCTCGGCCCGGTCGACGAGGTCCGCGGTCTCGCCAGGCCGCTCCCACCCCAGCTGGGCGATCTCGCCGCCCGCCCGAATCAGCCCGCGGAGCGTCGCCATCTCGCGCACGATGCGCGCGTAGTGCCCGGCGTTCGCGCTCGCGGGAACGAGAGCAGCGAGCTCGTGGATGCGGACGCGTCCGCCCGCGGCCTCGAGCTCGCCGCGCTCCTCGAGCTCGTCGACGAGGGTGATGGCGTCGACGGGCTCGCCTTTCGCGTAGAGCGCCAGCGCCGCACGGTAGATGACGGCGTGGCTCTCGCGGTAGAAGTCGCTCGCATCCAGCACCTCGCTGACCGCCCCGATGGCGCCGGGGGAGAGCATCATCGCGCCAAGGACTGACTCCTCGGCTTCGAGATTTTGCGGCGGGACCGGGGCGGTCGGCGAGGCCTGGACGAGCTGGGCCATCGCGTTACCCAAGCACTCCTGGCACGGCTCTTAAAGGCCTGGACGACGCACCTTTCGACAGGGCCGGTCGGGCGGGCTGCGCTCGGTTTGCAGGCATTAGGGAACGGATGTTCCCACGACCTCCGGACAACCCCTGTGGGCGAAAACGGCGCTCGGAGCGGGAAGTTCGTCCCGAATTCCACAGGCTGCCCATCACCTGTGGAGAAACCTGTGCGCTTTTGTTACCGCTCGGGCTCGGGCTCGGCTGCCGATGCGCCCCGGTCGACGGCGTCGTCGGGCACCTGCTCCTCCGACTCGTCCTCTGCGACCACGGCTTCGATCTCGGCCTCTACCTGCGCCTGCTGGGCCTCCGCCTCGGCCTGGGCGGCGGCCTCCGCCTCCGCTTCGGCGGCCGCGATCGCGTCGAGCTCCTCCTGCGGCGGGAGCTCGCCGCCCTCAGGGACGATCGCCAGCCGTAGCGTCGCCGTCACGTCCGCGAACAGCTCGAGCGGCACCTGGTAGCGGCCGATTCGCTTGATCGACTCGGGCAGCTCGAGCTTGCGCCGGTCGATTCGCACCCGCTTCGACTCCCAGAGCCGCTCGGCGATGTCGGTCGCCGTGACCGAGCCGAACAGCGTGCCGGTCTCGCCGGCCTGGACGTCGAAGCGAAGCTCGTCCGCCTCGACTCGCTGCGCGATCTCCTGTGCCTGCTCGAAGCTCTGCGCCTCGTGCCGCGCCCGCTTCTCCTCCAGCTTGCGTAGCTCGGCGACCTTTGCCGGCGTCGCCGTCTCGGCGAGCTTGCGCGGCAGCAGGTAGTTCCGGGCAAAGCCCGGCGCGACGTCGACGACCTCGCCGCGCAGGCCGACCTTCTCGATGTCCTGCCTGAGGATGACCTCCATCAGCCCGTGGAGTACGGGAGCAACGCCATCTCGCGGGCGCGCTTGACGGCCAGCGCGACCTGCCGCTGGTGGCGGCGGCAGGCGCCGGTGATGCGGCGGGAGCGGATCTTGCCCTTCTCCGAGACGTAGCGCCGGAGCTGGTTGGCGTTCTTGTAGTCCACTTCCTCGATCTTCTCGCGGCAGAAGTAGCAGTTCCGCTTCCGGATCGGCCCCTGCGGCGCGCCGCGCTTGCGCTGCTGTCGCTGGTCTCGCTGAGCCATCAGAAGGGGATGTCGTCGTCGGCTGCGGAGCCGGCGAAGTCGGGGTTGTCGGCCTGCGCGCCGCTCGGCACGAACTGCGGCTGGCCTCCGCCCTCGCTGTCCTGGCGGCTGCCGAGGAACTGGACGGTGTCGGCGATGACCTCGACCGCCTGGCGCTTCGTCCCGTCCTGGGCCTCCCACTCGCGCCAC
>JBKPFI010000448.1:0-1623 GCA_046728775.1 Actinomycetota bacterium
CCGGACACAGTCCTGCTCCTCGAGCACACGCCGGTGATCACGCTCGGCCGGCGCACGGGTGCGGGCGAGCTGCACGTGCCCGAAGGCGCCGGTGTCGAGATCGTCGAGACCGACCGCGGCGGCAAGTCGACCTACCACGGGCCGGGCCAGCTCATCTGCTACCCGATCTTCGACCTGACGCGCCACGGCCAGGACGTCAAGCGCTACTGCCGCGACCTCGAGGAAGCGCTGATCCGAACACTGGCGCCTCTAGGCATCGGGGCGATGCGGATCGACGGCCTGACCGGCATCTGGCTCCACCCGCCGCCGAGGAAGATCGCGTCGATCGGGATCCACATCTCGAAGTGGGTGACGACGCACGGCTACGCGCTGAACGTCGACCTCGACCTGGCGCCGTTCACCGAGTGGATCACGGCCTGCGGGCTGGAGGACACGGCGTTCACGACCATTGCCCGAGAGCTCGGTCGGCCGGTGTCGTTGGACGAGGTGCGTCCGCATGCGGTTGCGGCGCTCGAGCAGGTGTTCGGGCTTCGCCTCGAAGAGCAGGTCGCCGCGCTCACGGCGTGAGCACGGCGCGGCTCGAGACCTTTGCGGACGGAGTCTTCGCGATCGCCGCGACGCTGCTGATCCTGAATGTCGACACCCAGATCGCCGGCGACGTGGAAGACCTCGGCTCGGCGGTCACGCACATCTGGCCGTCGTACCTGGCCTATGCGGTCAGCTTCGTCACGATCGGGATCATGTGGATCAACCACCACACGATCATGGGGCAGGTCGACCGCACCGATCGTCGCTTCCTGTTCGCCAACATCGGCCTGCTCATGTGCATCGCCTTCGTGCCCTTCCCGACACGCCTGGTCGCCGAGCACGTCCGAGGCTCGGGCGCCGAGGCGGCCGCCCTCACCTACGGCTTCACGATGGTCGCGACCGCGATCATGTTCAACCTGACCTGGTTCTACGCGTCGGTCGGCAGGCGCCTCCTCCGCCCTGATGCCGACACCGGTGTCGTGAGCGGCATCACCCGCGCCTACCTCCCCGGCCCGTGGATCTACCTCACGGCGACGCTCGTCGCGTTCGCCAGCCCGACGGTGGCCGTCGTCCTCTTCATGGCGATCGCGCTGATCTACGTGGTCGAGAGCTCGATCTTCGGCGGCGTGCCCGGCGACTAGACTCAGCCGCATGCAGCGTTCTTTGCCCGTCGCCGAGCGACCGCGCCGGCCGGAGTGGATGAAGGTGCGCGCTCCCAGCGCCGACTCGGCCTACTTCGACGTCAAGAAGCTGATCCACGGTGCGAGCCTGAACACGATCTGCGAGGAGGCGCGCTGCCCGAACATCGCGGAGTGCTGGGGGCGCGGCACCGCGACCTTCCAGATACTCGGCGACACCTGCACACGCGCCTGCCGCTACTGCTACGTCCACTCCGGGAAGCCGGAGTCGCCGCCGGACCCGCTCGAGCCGCTCCGGCTCGCGGCGACCGCCGCAAAGATGAATCTCAGCCACGTCGTCGTCACCTCCGTCGACCGCGACGACGTGCCCGACCGCGGCGCCGGGCACTACGCCGCCACCATTCGCGCGCTGAAACAGAAGCTGCCCGAGGCGACGATCGAGGTGCTGACGCCGGAC
>JBKPFI010000227.1:0-6888 GCA_046728775.1 Actinomycetota bacterium
CGGCGAAGGTGCCGTCGCTGTCGGGGCCGCGATGGACGAGCGTCGCGCTCATGCGGGCCAGCCGTTCGAGGTCCGCGGGCCCGTTCGCAGAGACGATCCCGCAGATCCCGCACACGCGCCTGAGTCTAGTCCTCGCTCTTGACCAGGCTCCGCAGCGTCTGGGCGACGACGCGGAACGCGGTCGAGACGAGCGTACGCAGGTAGAGCGGGACCGAGCGGTCGGCGATCCACTCAAGGTCGTGGGCGAGCTTCTCTGCCATCGAGGTTTCGTAGCCGCGGCGCACCTGGGCGAAGCCGGTCAGGCCGGGGCGGACGACGAGTCGCTGCCAGTACGCCGGGATCTCCGCCGCGAGCTGCTCGAAGAAGCGCGGCCGGATGGGGCGCGGCCCGACGAGGCTCATGTCGCCGCGGAGGACGTTCCAGAGCTGCGGCAGCTCGTCGAGCTGCGCGACGCGAAGGCGGCGGCCGAGGCGGGTCGTCTCGGCGCGGGTCCGTTCGACGAGCTCCTCGCCGAGGTAGGGGCCGAGCCGCTCCTCCGCGCCAGGGCGCAGCGTGCGGAACTTGAGCATGTTGAAGATGCGGCCGTCGCGGCCGACGCGCTCGCCGCGGTAGTAGAGCGGCAGGCCGCTCGTGACGAGGAGCGCGGCGCCGATCAGAAGGAGCAGCGGGAGCGCGAGCAGGAGGAAGAGGGCGGAGAGGACCACGTCGAGCGCCCGCAGCTCGAAGTCGACGCGCCGCTTCGGCGAGCCGCGGACGAGCGTGGAGAAGCGCTCGACGAACGAGTCGCTCGGCCTCGGCTGCGATGCGGCCACAGGTGGATGCTAGAGCGTACGGCCGCCGCGCGAGCGCCCCGCAGCCGCTCGCTCCCGGGGCACCCCTAACCCACCACCCGGCGGCGATTCTATCGGCGAAATTCGCACGAAACTGTCACGGAGTCGTGCCGGAAGCGTGACTTCAAAGATAAGCTTCGCTTATGGACACGCGACAGCTCGCCGCATTCTGCGCCGTGGTCGAGCGTAAGAGCTTCTCGCAGGCGGCGGAGCGCCTCGGCGTCACGCAGCCTGCAGTGAGCCTCCAGGTGCGCTCGCTCGAGAAGCGCCTCGGTCGCCAGTTGCTCGACCGCTCGGGGCGTCGCGTCGAGCCAACCGAGGCCGGGCTCGCCCTCTACCGCGGCGCGCAGCGCATGCTCCAGCTCGAAGGCCAGCTGATCGAGGAGCTCGAGGCAGGCGACGGCGGCGCCCCGCGCGGGACGCTGCAGGTCGGCGCCTCGACCGGGCCCGGCAGCACGGTTGTGCCCCTCCTCCTGTGCGAGTTCCAGCGCGCGAACCCAGCGGTGGCCGTCTCCCTCACCATCTCCGACACCCAGTCGGTGGTCGAACGCGTGGCCGAGCGCGAGCTCGAGCTCGGCGTCGTCGGCGCGGCGCGCCGCCACCGCGGCGTCGTCTTCGAGACGCTCTTCCGCGACGAGGTGGTGCTCGCAGTCCCGCCGGGGCACCGCTTCGCCGGCCGCACGGTCAGCGTCGACGAGCTGCGCAAGGAGCCGCTGATCGTGATGCAGGAGGGCGCGGGCGTACGGCAGGTGATCGAGGACGAGCTCCGCAACGCGGGCACGCGCCTGCGCGAGCTCGAGCCACGGCTCGAGCTCGGTCTCCAGGAGTCGGTCAAGGCGGCCGTGGTCGCGGGCTACGGCGTCACCTTCATCTCGCGTGCGGCGATCGAGGCCGACCTCGCCGCCGGAACCCTTGCCGCGGCGCGCGTACAAAGCCTCGACCCGGCCCGCGAGATCTCGCTCGTGCGCTCGGCCGGGCGCTCGCCCACCCGCGCTGCCGAGGCGTTCCTCGAGTTCGCGCGCGAGCGGGTGTGATCGTCCGCTGGGGCCTGGATGAGCTCGACCGGCTGCTCGCCGAGCTCGGCATCGAGCGGCCGTTTCTGATCGCGAGCGACCGGTGGGCCGACCTGCCGATCAGGTCGACCGCACGCTGGAGCGAGGTCCCCAGCGACCGGATCGTGGACGTCGCCGCGGCCGCAGAGGGGGCCGACAGCCTGCTCACCGTGGGCGGCGGCAGCGCGATCGACCTGGCCAAGGCCGTCGGGGTTGAGACCGGGCTACCGGTCGTGTCGGTGCCGACGACCTACTCGGGCGCCGAGTGGCCTGGCTCCTTCGGCGTTCGCGATTCACAGCGGCACATTCGCGGCGGCGGGTCCGGCCCCCAGCCGGTAGGCATCGTCTACGAGCCGCGGCTGATGCTCGACCTGCCGCGGGAGCAGAGCGGCGGCACCGCCTTGAACGCGCTCGCGCACTGCGCCGAGGCGCTCTACGTCGCCGGACGCAACGAGGAGGGCGACCGGGAAGCGCTCGAAGGCGCCCGGCTGATCGGCCAGGCGCTGCCGAGGGTGCTCGAGGACGGCCGCGACCTCGAGGCGCGTACGACCCTGCTGCAGGGCGCCCAGCACGCAGGGGCCGCCCTCGCCTCTGCAGGGCTCGCGCTGGGGCACGCGATGGCCCAGGCGCTCGGCGGCCGCTTCGGCATCGCCCACGGCGCGGCAAATGCACTCTGCCTGCCGGCCGCGCTCCGCTTCAACGAGCCGGTGGCCGCGGAGGAGATCGGTCGGTTCGGCGACGCGCTCGGCTCGCCGGACCCTCCTGCGCGTGTCGAGGAGCTCGCGCGCCTCGCCGGGTTCGAGCGCCTGCGCGATCTCGGCGTGCCCGCCGACGGCCTCGGCGAGGCCGCCGAGGCCACGGTCGTTCGGGCGGGCGCGAAGGCGAACCCGCGACCTGCAACTGCAGAGCAAGTCCTCGGCCTCCTGCGCGACATCTGGTGACTGCGCGCTACGACGGCGGGGCCTCCTCGGTCGGCGTCGCAAGCGAGCGCCTTAAGATGCCCGCCGATGTCGATCCCCGAGCTCCGTAAGCGCCTCGAGGACCTGCCCGGCTGGCTGACCGCCGAGGAGGGCGAGACCCTCTACCGGCTCGCGCGAGCCTGCACGGGCCGCGGCGTGATCGTCGAGATCGGCTCGTGGCGCGGCAAGTCGACCACGTGCCTTGGCCTCGGTTCCAAGGCCGGGAGCCACATCCCTGTCTACGCCGTCGACCCGCACTCCGAGCACACGTTCGGCGACTTTCAGCGGCACATGGAGGACGCCGGCCTCACCGAACTGGTCACGCCCGTTCCCGGTCGCTCGCAGGAGCTCGCGGAGGGCTTCGACCAGCCGATCGAGCTGCTCTTCATCGACGGCGCCCACCAGTTCGAGCTCGTGCAGCAGGACTTCGACCGCTGGGTTCCGAAGGTCGTCGAGGGCGGGGTGGTGGCGATGCACGACACGACGTGGTTCGAGGGCCCCAAGCGGGTCGCGGACGAGCGCATCTTCAAGTCGCGGAACTTCAAGGACGCCCGCTACGTCTTCAGCTCGACCACCGTCGCGACGAAGGTCGCGCACAACACGGCGGTCGACCGGCTGCGGAACCGCTACGGGCTGGCCGTGAAGCGCTCGGTCGAGCTGACCAGGCGGGTGGCGGACAAGGACCGGATCCCCGAGCCGCTCCAGCAGATCGGACGCCTGGTCCTGCGGCGGATCCAGTAACGCCGTCAGCCCTCCGCTTCATAAAGAGATCAAATGACTGGAATTAGTCTGTGGTGGTAAAATCAGCCCGTGACCGGAACGTTAGTCTTTGACGTGCTCGTGATCGGGAGCGGCGCCTCCGGGCTCGCCGCGGCCGTCTCGGCGGAGCGTGCGGGCGCGCGCGTCGGGCTGGTCACGAAAGGCGCTCTGCAGTCGTGCAACTCGGCCAAGGCGCAGGGCGGGATCCAGGCCGCGTTCGACGACGACGACTCTCCCCAGCAGCACGCCGAGGACGTCTGGCAGAGCTCCCACGAGACCGCGAACCCCACGCTCGTCGAGGTTCTGACCGGCGAGGCGCCCGCAGCGATCCACTGGCTCGAGGGGCACGGAGTCGAGTTCACGCGCGAGAACGGCGGCTACCGCCTGGCGCGCTGCGGCGGCGCGAGCCGCAGGCGGCTGCTCCAGGTCGGCGACCGCACCGGGCACGCGATCACCACGGCCTTGCGCGACGCCTACCTCGCCTCGAGCGGCGAGGCGCTGCCGAATTGCCCGTTGGTCGGGCTCGATCGCCGCGAGCACGGCTGGCTCGCCACGTGCCGCCGCAAGAACGGCGAGGAGGTCGTGATCGAGGCGGGCACTGTCGTGCTCGCCGCCGGTGGCCGCTGCTACCGCGAGGCCGAGGAGCGGGGCGAGCTCTCGACCAACCACCCCGGGGCGACGGGCGAGGTGACGCGGCTGGCGCTCGAGCTCGGCGCGGAGAGCCGCGACCTCGACGCCCTCCAGTACCACCCCAACGGCGGCGCCTGGCCGCCGACGATGCAGGGCTATTCGATCCCCGAGACGACGCGGGCGTACGGCGCCACTCTGCTGAACGCGGACGGCGAGGAGTTCACCGACCCGCTCGGCCCGCGGGACGCCGTCTCGCAGGCGATCTTCGACGAGGTCGGCGCCGGTCGCGGCGTCGAGACCCCGGACGGCCGCCCGGCGGTCCTGCTCGACACGACGCGCGTCTCGGAGCACGACGCCGAGATCTCGCTTCCGTACATGCTCCGTCGTTACCGTTCCGCAGGGATCGACCCGCTGCGCGAGCCGATCCTGACCTACCCCGTCCTGCACTACCAGAACGGAGGCCTCGTGATCGACGAGCACGGTGAGACGACGCTGCCCGGCCTCTTCGCGTGCGGCGAGATCGCCGGCGGCACCCACGGACGCAACCGGATGATGGGCAACAGCCTGCTCGAGTGCACGGTGTTCGGCCGGCGCGCGGGAGCTGCCGCAGCCGAGAGGGCGGCCGCATGAGCGCGATCAGGTTCGACGACCGCGTTGCGCTCGTCACCGGTGCCGGGCGAGGCCTCGGCGCCGCGTACGCTCGAGCTCTGGCGGAACGTGGCGCGACGGTCGTCGTCCACGACGCGGGAGTGGAGCCCGACGGTAGCGGCGGCGAGCCCGCAGTCGCGGACGCCGTGGTAGAGGAGATCGCTGCGGCAGGCGGCACGGCGGTCGCGTCCTACGAGAACCTCGAGGACGGGGCGGCCGGTGCCCGGATCGTCGAGCAGGCGGTCGAGCGCTTCGGGCGGCTCGACGTCGTCATCCAGAACGCGGGCCTCGTGATCTGGGAGGAGCTGGAGGCCGCCGACCGAAGCTGGGACCGGATGCGCCGCGTCAGCATCGACGCACCGTTCCGGATCACGCGCGCGGCCTTCCCCGTAATGAAGGACCAGGGCTATGGGCGGTTCGTGTTCACCACCTCGGGCCGGGCGATGGCCGTCGAGCGCACCACGCCCGGGCTAGCCGCGTACGCGGTCGGGAAGATGGCGCACTTCGCGCTCATGCTCGTCACCGCGGCCGAGGGCGAGCCGCACGGAATTCATGCGAACGCGATCTCCCCGGCGGCGGCCACGCGCGTCCTCGTGCGGGAGGTGGCGCCGGGAGAGCTCGAGCCCGAGCAGGTGGTGCCGGGCGTGCTCTTCCTCGCGTCGGAGGAGTGCACGTTCTCGGGCACGGTGCTGGAAGCCGCGGGTGGGGAGTTCGACGTCGCGCGCTGGACGTCGAGTGACGGGCTCGACCTCGGGCGCGAGCCCGTCGAGCCGGAGGTGATCGCCGAGCGCTGGGCGGAGATCGAGGGGGCCGTGCGCTCATGAGCGCTGTCGTGACCGACCTGCACCGGGCCGTCGAGGACGCCGCCGCGCACCTCTATGTGTGGGCGCTGAAGGACATCCCGCAGGACCTGCGCGACGCGCTCGTCGACGCGCAACAGCGCGAGACGTCCGTGCCGGGACGCCGTGTGCTCGACACCATCGTCCGCAACGTGCAGGTCGCGGACGACCAGGCCAACCTCGTCTGCCAGGACACGGGCATCGCGGTCTACACGTGCCGCGTCGGCGAGCACTTCCCGCTGCACCCGGCCAGGATCTACGAAGCGCTGAAGGCCGGCACCGAGCGCGCAACGCTCGAGCACCCGCTGCGCTCGAACGCCGTCCACACGCTCACCCGCGAGAATACCGGGCCCAACACCGGCTACCGGCTCCCGATCGTGCACTGGGAGTTCGTGCCCGAGTGGGACGGGCTCGACGTGAAGTGCGTGCCGAAGGGCTCGGGCTCGGAGAACATGAGCTTCCTGAAGATGTGCGTCCCCGCCGACGGAGTGAAGGGGATCAAGCAGTTCGTCCTCGAGTCGATCGTCGGCGCCGGCGGCAAGCCGTGCCCGCCCGGGATTGTCGGCGTCGGGATCGGCGGCTCGGCCGACTACGCGATGTACCTCGCCAAGGAGGCAATCGCGCGCCCGATCGGCACGCGCAACCCCGACCCGCACGTCGCGCGGCTTGAGGAGGAGCTCTTCGCGCTGTTGAACGAGACGGGCATCGGCCCGATGGGCCTCGGCGGCGACGTCACCGTCCTCAACTGCCACATCGAGCACGCGGACACGCACATGACCCTCAACCCGGTCGCCGTGAACTATCAGTGCTGGGCTGCGCGCCGCGCCAGCGCCCATGTCGCGGCCGACGGCTCCGTCGAGTTCGACCGGGAGGCCTAGACGTGGCGACGCACGAGGTCACCTTCCCCATCACCGACGAGGCGGAGATCCTCAAGCTCCGCGCCGGGGACGAGGTAGTCGTCCAGGGCCACATCATCGGGATCCGCGACCGGACGCAGATCCGGATCTTCGACGAGGGCCAGCAGCCGCCGATGGACCTGTCCGGGGCCTTCCTGCTCCACACCGCCCCGGGCGTGCGAAAGCGCGACGACGGCGGCTACGACCCCGTCTGCATCGGCACGACTACGAGCGCCCGGATGGTGCGCTTCACCGAGCCGCTCGGCGCGCAATAC
>JBKPFI010000366.1:0-9954 GCA_046728775.1 Actinomycetota bacterium
CGTGACATGCCGTTCCAGGTGCACGACTTCATGGAGGAGATCCGCGACGGCCAGATCGAGGTCGGCTTCGTGCACAAGGGCCTCGACGAGTTCATGCGCAAGCTCGACGTGGCCTTCAACCGGCTGGTGATCGCGCTGATCGTCGTCGGCGGCCTGATCGGCTCGAGCCTGATCGGGATCTTCTCGACGAAGGGCCCGCAGATCGCGGGCGTGAACTTCCTCTCCTTCGTCGGCTTCGTGCTCTCGGGCTTCCTGGGCCTGTGGTTGCTCTGGGGCGTGATCCGCTCCGGGCGGCTGTAGAAACGTCGGCGCACTTTCGCGCCAAAGGACATCTGGCGCGACGGAGAAGCCGGCGCTAGCTTCGATCCCATGTCGCGGGCGCTGCTTGTCGCCGAGGCCGAGCAGGGGACTCGGGAATTCCTCGAGCGGCACCTGGTGAGCGACGGCTTCTCCGTGCTCGGCGCTGACGCCGGTCGGCAGGCGCTGGAGCTCGTCGAGCGGGAGCGTCCCGACCTCGTGCTGGTGGGCGGGCTCCCCGACGCGCCTGCCCTAGAGGTCTGCCGCCTGCTGCGCGAGGGCGAGCCGGGCCGCTGCTGGGACCGCGACGTGCCGGTGATCGTCCTCGGCGAGGCTCGTTCGTCCGATCCCGTCGACCGGGTGCATGCCTTCGAGCGCGGTTGCGACGACTTCGTGACGCGGCCGTTCCACTACGAGGAGCTCGTCGCGCGGATCCACGCCGTCCTGCGACGGACCCAGCCCGGCGTGCGGGAGCGTCTCGCGGCCGGCGCGCTCGCGATCGACCGGGCGACCCGGAGGGTCACCGTGCACGGGCTGACGGTGGCGCTCGCGGCGAAGGAGTACGAGCTCCTCGTCAAGCTCGCCGGCCAGCCGACGCGCGTCTTCACGAAGGACGAGCTCCTGCGCGAAGTCTGGGGGTTCCGCTCGCTCGGCCGGACGCGCACGTTGGATTCGCACGCCTCGCGCCTGCGCCGCAAGCTCGCCCTCGCGGGTGCAGAGGACTGTGTGCTCAACGTGTGGGGCGTGGGCTACCGCCTGCTCGCCGACGACGAGGAGGTGCGCCGCTCGGCGTAGACGGTACGCTCCGGCGCATGGCCGAGCCCGTGCGCGTCACGATCGTTCCCGGCGAACCGGAGGCCGAGGTCTTCTGCGGGCTCTTGCGGGCGAACGGGATCAAGTGCGCGCATCGGCCGACCGCCGAGGACGACTCGGCGTTCGAAGGCTTCGGCGGCGAGGGCGGCAACCGCGAGATCCTCGTCGACCCGGCCGACCTTGAGGCGGCGCGCCAGCTGCTGGACGAGAAGTGAGGCGCCGCCCGCCACCCGCGCCCGGTCCGGCGCGGGTGGCCAAACGACGTCGGTCGAGGACGCGACTTAGCCGTCCAAGGCGAAGAGCCGGCTGAACGAGTAGCCGTGCTGCCGTGAGAGGCCGAAGAAGCCCTGCCCGGCCGCCGCCGAGCTCGACGGCTTGAAGAGGTCGAGGAGCGCCCGCTGGACGCCCGTCGTCGGCGGGTGCTGGTTGTGGGCGCGCACGACCTTGAAGACCTCGCACGCCTGGTAGTCGTTGACGGGCGTCTGCGCCCCGAAGTACGCCGAGAAGCCAGGGTGGGCGACGAAGTAACCGTCCAGGCCCGTCCAGGTGTCCTGGAAGGTGTCGGCCGTCGCCGCCGTGGAGCACGCCGTGTACGCGATCGAGACGATGATGCCGTCCTCGTCGTTCGTGACCCGCTTCCTCAGCGTCTTGACCTGCTTCTGCAGCGCCGTGATCTCCTTTTGCAGCGAGCGCAGCGTCGGGCCTTTGGTTGCACCCGCACCGGCCGGCGAGACGCCGATCACGAGGGCGACTGCGGCCAGGGCCGCGATTGCGAGTACCTCCCTCATACTTCCTCCTGTCCGAGAGTGAGAATCCCTCATAGCTCTCGGTTAGGCGGGCGTCAAGGCTGCGGCAGGGCCCCCTCCAGCTCGAGCAGCAGCTGCTTCCGCTCGAGCCCGCCGCCGTAGCCCACCAGCGAGCCCGTCGAGCCGACGACGCGGTGGCAGGGGAGCACGATCGGTACCGGGTTCCTGTTCATGACCGTGCCGACGGCCCGGGCAGCGCGCGGACGGCCTGCGCGAGCGGCAAGTGCGCCGTACGTGGTCAGCTCGCCGTACGGGACTCGTGCGAGCTCATCCAGCACCAGGTGAGCGAACTCCCGCGTCGGCCGGAGGTCGACGGTGAGGTCGAACTCCCGCCGCGTGCCGGCGAAGTACTCGTCGAGCTGGCGGCGCACCTCGTCGGTGGGTCGCGGCGACCGCAGCACGCGTGTGCCGAACGCGCGAGCGAGGCGGTCGGCCTCGGCCTCCGGGTCGGCGTCGTACGAGATCTCGCACACGCCGTGGTCGGTGACCGCCACCAGCAGGCGGCCGACGGGCGTGTCGTGCAGCTCGTAGGCGACGTCGAGCAAGCCCTCGGCGGCTGCGGCATCGCGGAAATGGCGATCGAGCTCGGGCGAAACGGTCATGGCAGCTCCTTTCTGCGCAGCCGGCGGACTCCGGACGAGGCCGCCTGGCGGGCCGCTTCTGGTGACGAGCCCAGCGCGGCGCCGATGTCCTCGTAGCTGAGGTCGTAGCCGTAGCGGAGGAAGACCGCGGCGCGCTCCTTCTGCGGGAGGCCGGCGGTCAGGCGGCGAATCTCTTCGTACGGAAGCGGCTCGTCGACGGACTCGAGGTCCGGAACGTCGGCCGAGGTGAGCCGGCGGCGTCGCAACGCGTCGAGCGCGACGTTGCGCGCGATCGCCAGCGCCCAGGCGCGCAGGTGTCGCCCGTGCTCGAGCGTGGGGTAGGCCCGCAGCGCGCGCAGGAACGTCTCCTGGAATGCGTCCTCGGCGGCGTCCCGGTCGAGCATCGTCCGCAGCTGCTTGAGCACCGGCCCTTGCTGCTCCTCGTAGAACCGCTCGAACGGGGGGACGCGCACCGCTTCCATTACCTCTCCAAACGTAGCGGCCGAGGCCGGTGTGAGATGACGACCTCCCCGGCGGCCATCCTTCGACAGTGGCCACGAGAACGGAGCGGCACGGCATGGCGGCGCGGCGCGCGGCGGCCGCGCTCGGGGCCGCTCTCGTACTGCTGGCCGTCACCCTCGGCACCGGAGTCGACTGGGCCGTCGCCGTAACGGCTGCCTGGGGCCTGGCAGCGCTGCTGATCGTGACGGCGGTCTGGGTCATGATCGGGCCGATGGACCCAGCGGCGACCATGGCGCATGCCCAGGCCGAGGACTTCTCGCGCCCGGTCTCGGACCTCGTCGTGCTGGGAGCGAGCAGCGCCAGCTTGATCGCGATCGGCTACACCCTCGTGCGAGCCGGGCACGACACGGGAACCGACAAGGCGCTCCTGATCCTGCTGGCGATCGTGGTCGTGGCGCTCTCCTGGGCGGCGATCCACACGATCTACACCGTCCGCTACGGCGACCTCTACTACGGCTCCCCCGTTGGCGGCGTGGACTTCAACGAGGACGAGCAGCCGGACTATCACGACTTCGCCTACCTCGCGTTCACGATCGGGATGACCTTCCAGGTCTCCGACACGAACCTGACGGCGAAGAAGGTGCGCAGGACGGCGACCCGTCACGCGCTGCTCTCGTTCATCTTCGGCGCCGTGATCCTCGCGCTCGCGATCAACACCGTCGCGTCGCTCCTGCGCTAGGGATCCTGCGTCCCCGAGTGCTACCGTCGCCTCCGTGCGCGAAGACCCGCCGCGTGTGCCGGTAGGCGTGCTGACGCCGGTCGTGCGCCACCGGCGGCGGCGCCTCCTGCCTGGCCTGGCGCTGCTCGTCCTCGTGCTCGGCGCTGCAGCCGGAGCCGCGGCCGCCTTCCACGCACGCTCCGCGGACCATCCAGCCGCAGCGGTTACACCGCCGCCGGGGCGTGCTCACGCCGTCGCGGCGACCGAGCCTCGAGCGCCGGCACCGAAGCCCGCTCGACCGCCTGTGCTGCTGACGGGGCCGCCACTGTCGTCCCCGGTAGTCAGGCGCCCGCTCGCCGCCCGCGCCGCGATCGTGGTCGACGCCCGCACCGGCCGCGTCCTCTGGACGCTCCGCCCGCACCGGCGTCTGCCGATCGCGTCGACGACGAAGATCATGACCGCGCTGCTCGCCCTCGAGCGGCTTCGGCCGGACACGCTCGTGCGCGTCCCGCCGGCCGCAACGCGCGTGCCGCTCGTCAGGGAGGGCCTGCGGCCGCGCGAGCGCGTCCTCGCCTGGAAGCTGTTCGACGGGCTGCTCCTCTACTCCGGCAACGACGACGCGATGGCCTTGGCGATCGCCACCGCGGGCAGCCGCCGCGCGTTCCTCGCGCAGATGAACGACAGGGCGCGCGAGCTGGGGTTGGTCGACACGCGCTTCGCGAGCGTGAGCGGGGTCATCGATCAGGACAACTACTCCAGCGCCTGGGACCTCGCGGCGCTGGCCAGGGTCGCGCTGCGAGACCCGCGCTTCCGGCAAGTCGTCCGCAAGCGGATCGTCCACGTACCGTGGTCTGCGCCGACGTTCGAGAAGGTCTATGTGAACAAGAACCCGCTGCTCGGCGCCTATCGCGGAGCGGACGGCGTCAAGACCGGGTGGACGCGGCTGGCCGGCCACTGCCTGGTCGCCTCGGCGACCCGGAAGGGGCGCACGATCATCGCGGTCGTCCTGAACGACCCGAACGCGCCCGTCGACGCGCGGCGCCTGCTCGACCTCGGCTTCCGAACGCGCTCCTAACGGATCGCCGCGAGATGCACGGCGAAATCACCCTTCTGGGTGGTCCGAAAGGGTTGCGGAGTGGGTGATCGTGGTTTAAAGTGGTGCGAAGTGGAAGATGCTGCTGGGTGAGTTCGAGCACACGATCGATGACAAGAACCGCCTCACGCTACCGGCCAAGTTTCGCCAAGCGCTTTCCGGCGGCCTGGTCATCACGCGCGGCATGGACGGGTGCCTCTACTGCTATCCGCAGGCGGAGTGGGAGCAGCTGGTCGACGGCCGCCTCGCCGGGCTCGACCCGCTCAGCAGGGAAGGCCGCCTGATGCACCGTTACTTCTTCGCCGGGGCGTCCGAGGCGGAGCCGGACAAGCAGGGCCGGGTGATGATGCCGGCGACCCTCGCGAAGAACGCCGGCATCGGCCGCGAGGTCGTCGTGGCCGGGGTGCGCGACCACCTGGAGATCTGGGACCGCGCAGCCTGGCGCGAACACGTCAAGCAGCTTGAAGGGAGTGCGGAAGATGTTGCCGAACGTCTTGCGTCCCAACGCGACTGATCACGTCCCTGTTCTCGCAGACGAGGTCCGCGAGGCGCTCGCCGTGCAGCCGGGCGACACGGTCGTCGATGCCACCTTTGGCGCCGGCGGCCACGCCGAGCTCCTCGCCCGCGACCTCCGAGGCCGCGGCAAACTTATCGCGATCGACCGCGACCAGTCGGTCCGGCCGTACTTCGACCGTGTTCGAAGACGGACCGGCGTCCAGGGACGCTTCCTGCGAGGCGAGTTCTCCGACGTGCTCGAGCAGCTGGCGGGCAACGGCGTCCGGGCCGACGCCGTCCTCTTCGACCTCGGCGTCTCGTCGATGCAGATCGACCGGCCCGAGCGCGGTTTCTCCTACGCGACCGACGCTCCGCTCGACATGCGCATGGACTCGAGCGCCGAGCTCTCGGCGCGCGACCTCGTGAACGAGGCCGGCGAGCGCGAGCTCACCCGGATCTTCCGGGACTACGGCGAGGAGCGGTACGCGCGGCAGATCGCGCGGGCGATCTTGCGCCGGCGGCGCGAGCAGCCTTTCGAGCGGACCGGCGAGCTCGTCGAGACGATCAAGGCCGCGATTCCGGCTCCGGCGCGGTTCGGCGACGGACACCCGGCGAAGCGCGTCTTCCAGGCCCTGCGGATCGCCGTGAACGACGAGCTCGGTTCGCTCGACGCGGCGCTGCCCGCGGCGTTCGAGATGCTGCGCCCCGGCGGGCGGCTGGCGGTGATCAGCTTCCACTCGCTCGAGGACCGGATCGTGAAGCGCTTCCTGCGCGCGCGCGAGCGCGGCTGCACGTGCCCGCCGGACTTCCCGGTGTGCGTCTGCGGCCGCGAGCCGGAACTGCGGGCGCTCTCGCGCCGGCCGGTGAAGCCGTCGCGCGAGGAGCTCGCGGCCAACCCGCGAGCGGCATCGGCGCGGCTTCGCGCGGCGATCAAGACGGGGGCCGAGGAGTAGGCGATGGCCTCCTGGAGCGACGCCGCACCCGCACTTCCGTCCCCGCGTCCCCGCTCGCGGCCGCGGCCGAAGCCGGCGCCGAGGCGTCGCCCGCGTCGCGGCGTTGCGGGCGGAGTCGTCTGGATCGCGATCGTCGCCGTCCTACTCGCCGGCGTGGTCGCGCTCAACGTCGCCGTCCTGAGACTGAACGTCCAGCTCGACCAGCTCGACACCGAGCGGGCTCAACTGCACGCTGAGAAGCAGGCGCTCGCCTCGCAGCTGTCGATGACGGCCGCCTCGCCGCGGATCCAGCTCCAGGCGCAGAAGCGCTTCGGGCTCGTGCCCGCCGATCCCGCGCAGACGACGTACGTGCGCCTCCGGCCGCGGGCACGGCGGTGAGCGTCGCTCGCCTCCGGCTCGTTCCCGCGGGTGAAACCATGTTTTCCTCGCGAGCCCCCTTCTTCTTCCGAGTTCGCCTCGGCTCCGCCGAGGATTGCGGCCGGGGCAACCTCCGGGTTCCCCCCATGCCCCTTCCATACGCTCACGCGCCGGAGACCGGCCTGTGAGCGCCAAGGTCGCCAACCGCCGGATCCGGCTGCTGCTCGCCGTCTTCGTGCTCGCGTTCGGCATCGCGTTCCTGCGCGCCGCCTGGCTCCAAGGCGTCCGTGCGGCGTCGTTCGGGCGGCTCGCCTCCAGCCAGCACAGCGAGGACGTGGTGATCCCGGCCGCGCGGGGAACGATCTACGACCGCGGCGGCGTGCAGCTGGCGATCGGCGAGCAGGCGCAGACGGTCTACGCCGACCCACGCCACGTGACCGATCCGACGGGCGAGGCGGCGACCGTCGCCCGGATCCTGCGGCTCGACCCGAACGACGTCTATCGCGCGCTCACCGACCGGACTCGCGGTTTCGTCTACGTGGCCCGCAAGGCCGACCCGGCCCTCGCCGCGAAGCTCGTGCGCAAGGGCCTCCCTGGTCTCGGCTTCTACCCGGAGGAGCGGCGCTTCTACCCGCAGTTCGCGCTCGCCTCGCAGGTGATCGGCTACGCGGGCGTCGACAACCACGGGCTCTCCGGGCTCGAGCTCTCGCTCGACCGCCGGCTCGCGGGGCAGCCGGGGCGCGAGCGGATCGTCAAGGACGCCTCGGGCCAGGCGATCGACACCGTGGTCTCGCGGTCCGAGCGGGACGGCGAGGACGTCTACCTGACGCTCGACCACACGATTCAGTCGAACGCACAGGCGGTGCTGAGGAACACCGTCCAGCAGTGGCACGCGAGAAGCGCGACCGCGATCGTGCTGGACCCCGCGACAGGCGCCGTGCGGGCAATGGCGGTCGCGCCGGGGTTCGACGCGAACAAGTACCCCGAGGCGTGGCGAGAGCTGCAGCGCAACCGCGCGGTGACGGACACCTACGAGCCTGGCTCCACCTTCAAGCTCGTGACGGTCGCGGGCGCGCTGTCCGAGCGCCTCGTCTCGCCTTCGACGCGCTTCACGCTCCAGTACGAGATCCAGGTCGCCGACCGCCGGATCCACGACGCAGAGCCGCGTGGCACCGAGACGATGAGCGTGGCGCAGATCCTCTCCAAGTCGTCGAACGTCGGCGCGATCACGCTGGCCGAGCATCTCGGGCGGCACCGGCTCGTCCGCTGGATCTCGCGCTTCGGCTTCGGCCGGCCGACCGGCATCGACTTTCCCGGGGAGAGTCCCGGGATCGTGCTTCCGGAAGATCGTTGGTCCGGTTCGTCGATCGGGAACATCCCGATCGGTCAGGGCATCGCCGTGACGCCCATCCAGATGGCGTCCGCGTACGCGGCGATCGCGAACCGCGGCCTCTGGGTGCGCCCGCATTTGGTCGATCACGTCGGCGACGGGCGGACGGTGCGGCCGGCGCGCCGGCGCGTCGTCTCGCGGTGGGTGGCCTCGCAGCTGATGGGGATGCTGAAGAACGTCGTCGCCGAGGGAACGGGCACGCTCGCGGCGGTGCCCGGCTACCAGGTGGCGGGCAAGACCGGCACGGCTGCGAAGCCCGACCCGAACGGCGGCTACTCGACCTCGCGCTACGTCGCGTCGTTCGTAGGCGTCGTCCCGGCTTCTCGACCGCGGCTCGTGATCCTCGTCTCGGTGGACGAGCCGCGTGGCGCGATCTGGGGCGGCGTCGTGGCCGCCCCGGCGTTCGCGCAGATCGCGAAGTTCGACCTCCAGTACCTCGACGGCGGCGTGCCGCCGGACGCGCCGGCGACGATGCCGTAGCGCGCTAGGCGGCGAACTGCGGCAGGATGCGCGCCGTGATTTCCGAATCGCCGCTCATCGCGACCGAACTCGGCCTCGTCCCAAAGGGCCAGGGCTGGTTCGTCATCAACGCGCGCGAGGCGCAATGGTGGGAACGCAAGGGCCGCGGCGTCCTCTGCGAGTTCGAGGGCGCCGGCTTCGAGGACGCGGCCGACTTCGACCAGCTCGGCATCAACCTCACGATTCTGGGGCCGGGCGAGCCGATGGCGATGTACCACTTCGAGAACGACCAGGAGGACTTCCTCGTGCTTGCCGGTGAGGCCCTGGCGATCGTCGAAGGTGAGGAGCGGCCGCTCCGCCGGTGGGACTTCCTGCACTGCCCTGCAGGGACTAGGCACACGATCGTCGGCTCGGGGGACGCTCCGTGCCTGGTGCTCGCCGTCGGCGCGCGCGACCGGTCGACGGGCCCGGACTGGGGCGCCTACACCGTCGACGAGGCTGCGCAGCGTCATGGCGCAGGCGTCGAGCGGGAGACGACCGATCCGCGCGAGGCGTACGCGCGCTTCCCCAAAGGCGGGCTCATCCGGTACGGGGGCTGGCTACCAGACCTCGGCGGCGCCGGCCCCGACTGACCGCCGGTTACCGCCGCTGCCGGATAGGTCGAGCGCGAGAGCCGGCTCGCCAGAGCTCCTATGTGGTCTTAGAGCTCCTTTCACAATGAGGTGTTGCGCAGCAGCAGCGCTGCCACTCGTCCAGGCGCCGCCAGCAGGTCACTCCGGAACCGAAGCCGAGCTCGACCGGCAGATGCGTCCACGAGATCCCGGTGTGCAACACGAACGAATCCCCTGCAACGCCTGCCGATCCGGCAAGCGCTTGCGTCCCGGATAGCGGAAGCGCCTCCTTCACCGGCAGCAGCGGCTTGACCAGCTCCTACAACTCGTCCGAGACAATCCACGGCGCGCCGGCCATCGGCACCCCTCCCAGCTTGGCGACGGACGTACGGCGTTCGCCGTCAAGGAGCGGGTCCCTGTTTCTGAAGCGAAACCGAGAAGAGCGCTCTTTCGAAGCGAGTCGGGTAGCAAGACTTCGCAGCATCCGGCCTATCCTTTCGGCGATGCCGCCACCGGTTCGGTTTGCCCGGAACGAGGACGTCAGCATCGCGTACCAGGTCGTCGGCGAGGGGCCGCATGACCTGCTGATGATCCCCGGATGGATCTCTCATCTTGCACTTGACTGGGAGGAGCCGACCTGGGTGCGCTGGTGTGAGCGGCTGACCTCCTTCGCACGCCTCGTTCGGTTCGACAAGCGGGGCACAGGACTCTCGGACCGCCCGCCAGGCGTGCCGACCCTCGAGACGCGAATGGAGGACTCGCGCGCGGTGCTTGATGCCGTCGGGCTTGAGCGGGTGCAGAGCCTCGTGCTCTACGGGACGCAGGCGTGCTTTGCGCCCAAGGAGGATTACCCGTGGGGGCTCGAGCGCACCGACCCGGGCGAGATCTTCGCCGCCGTCGAGGAGGCCTGGGGCGACCC
>JBKPFI010000162.1:0-30897 GCA_046728775.1 Actinomycetota bacterium
GCAGCACCTGGTGCTCGAACTCGTTTTCCAGCCGCTCGAAGCGGTCGCGCCGCTGCTCGATGAGCGTCACCTCGTGCTTGCCGTCAGCGAGCAGCACGCGCGCGAGGTTGGCGCCGATCTTGCCGCCTCCCGCGATGAGGATGTACATCAGTGATCCGTCCGGTTCCGTGCTCGCGCTTCTGGTGTGCGAGAAGCAAGGCACGCAAGGACGCAGGGAGCGCTCGTACCTGAAAGGTACGGGCGCAACCGAGGACGCGGCCTGGCGCCGCTTATCGCGCGCCAGAAGCCGCAGGACGGGGCCGGGCGGGTCACCTGCTAGGCCGTAGTGGGCTCCTGCGGCCGCACCTCACACGCGCGCACCGAGTCGAGCAGCACGTCGATCGCCACGGAGGTCGGGCAGATCGTCCGGAGGCCACGCTGGCGGTAGAACTCGGCCCGCGCGGGGTCGAGCACACGCACGACGACGCACTGGTTGTCGAACCGCTGCTGCGCCACCTGGCCGATGACGATGTTCGTGTTGTCGCCGTCGGTCGCGACCACGACCGCGTCCGCGTCCTCGATCCCGGCCTCTCGGAGGACCTCGGTGTCCATTCCATGACCGAGCACGAAGCCGCCGGTCCAGTGGTCGCCGAGCCGGTTGAGCGCCTCTTCCTTCTCGTCCACGGCGGTCACTTCCCAGCCCTCCTTGTCGAGCTGGAGAGCGACGTTCGACCCCACGCGACCGCAGCCGATAACTAGTGCCTTCACAGAATCACCTTAGCGCCTAGATCGCGTGCCGGGTCTCGATCTCTCCTCTCCGACACGGTGCGTTAGACGGCCCCGCCGGCGGAGGCGACGCGGCCTCTGGTCGGCATCGCAAGCGACGCCTAAGTCAGCGGCTCAGCCCCGTCGCCCTCCATAACGCCCTCCGGGAAGGCGACCACGAGCACCTCGCACGGCGCCTTGCGAAGCACGAACTCGACCGTCGGCGAGAAGAAGCGGGACTGCCTCCGCCAGCGCGGCGACGACCCGACCACGATCAGGTCGTTCCCGCGCTGCTGCGCCTCCGTGACGATCGCCTCGCCGATCGAGCGGGCGCGAATCGTCTGGACGCGCACGTCCACGCCGTGGTCGGCGCCGAGCAGCCGCGCCTCGGCGAGCGAAGCGGCCGCGGCCTCTTCCTGCTCGTCGAGCTCGGCCTCGAGCGGCCGGTCGAGCGGCACGCGGATCACGTAGAGCGCCTCCACAAGCGCGCTCCGCTCCTGCGCCAGCTTCACCGCGGTCGCGACCATCTCCTCGCCGATCGGGCCCAGCTTCATCGGCACGAGGATGCTCGAGAAGGCCGTCTCGGGCAGCTCCTCAGCCGGCGGCTCGACGTGCTCGAGCAGCCCTTCTCCACGCCCGTGCCGTACAAGCACGTAGACGACGACGCCGGCCGCGAGCCAGGCCGGGCCGCCGTAGCGCGCGCCGGGGTGCGTGCCGAGCGCCGCGATCCAGATCGCGAAGGTTGCCATCGAGCCGACAATCGCCGGGAGCGGCACCTCGACTCCGCGCAGGCGCACGTTGGTCGCCGCTCGGTAGGGCCGCGGCAGCTCCGGTTCGCTGTACCGCAGCTTGATCACGGCGAGCTGCGCCGCGGTGAACGCAGCGAGGACACCAAAGCTGAACAGGCTCGCGAGGAAGGCGATGTCGTCGTTCACGAACGAGGTGCCGATCATCAGCGCCGTGGCGATCAGCGCCGCCGAGACGATCGCCTGCGGCGAGACGAGCGTACGGCGGTTGAGGCGGCCGAAGGCGCGCGGGAGCTGGCCGTGCTCGCCGAGCGAGTAAGCGAGGCGCGTGAAGCCGGAGATCGAGGTCGTCACCGCCACGAGCAGGATCACGGCCCCGGTGAGGCCGACGTACATGCGCAGCGCGGTCGCGGCGGCGTCCGGTAACGGCCCGCCGAGCGCGTCGACGATCCCCATCAGCGGCGCGCGGAGCCACACGGTCCCGAGGTCGGTCGTGCCGCCCGTGGCCGGGAACGCGCTGAGCGCGACCATCGCGATCGCGACGTAGATCAGCACGACCAGGCCGATCGCCGAGAAGAGGCTTCGCGGCAGGTCGCGGCCGGGCTCGCGCGTCTCCTCGGCCAGGTTGGCGACGGTCTCGAGCCCCGTGTACGCGAGCATCGCCAGCGGCAGCGCGAAGACGATCTGGTGCCAGCTCGGGTGGCTACCGACGGAGACGCCGTGCGTCAGCGCGTCGCCGGAGAAGAGGAACGCGAAGCCGAGTACGACCAGGAGCACCTGGGTCAGCAGGTCGAGCACCGCAACGACGATCCCGTAGCGGTAGAAGGCGGAGCGCCGCACGAGGCGCACTGCGGCGACGCCGAACACGACTGCGACGCCGACGACGACGTCCCAGGGGTTGTGGCCGAGCGACCCCCACTTGAACGCGGCCCCGAGGTAGTGCGGCATGAACAGCGCCGAGAGCGCGATCACGATCAGGTAGTCGAGGAAGAGCGCCCAGCCCGTCAGGAAGCCGGCGAAGTCGTTGAAGGCGCGCCGGACGAAGGTGGCGGCACCGCCGGTTTCCGGGATCGCGGCCGTCCCCTCGGCGTAGGAGAACGAGACGAGCAGGAACAGCACGCCCACGACGGCCAACACCTCCGGCGTCAGGCCTAGGGCGTGCAGGGCAATGATCCCGAGCGCCACGTAGATCGACGAGGCGATCTCGCCGTAGGCGACCGAGAAGAGCGCGGGCGCGTCGAGGACCCGCTGGAGCCCTGTGATCTTCCGCGCCACGGCTGGAATCTACTCCGCGGCGCCGGCCGTCACCTGCGCTTGTACAGCAGGTACAGCCTGCCCGCGCCGAGCGCCGCGAAGAGCACCCCGATCGCGTACCCGAGGCCGCCCCCCACCCTCGCTGTCTGGACGACGATCGCGATACCCAGGCCGATCGCGAGGATGCCGAAGACCGCCGTCGCGGCTCGATACGAGGCCTTCACGCCGCTCTCGGCGCGGCCGCCACCATCACGCGGCAAGGAGCGTTCTTGAGCACGAAGTCGACCGTGCCGCCGAAGATCCGGCCACGGCGCCGGTGCAGGTCGCGGCGGGGCGCGCCCATGACGATGATCTCGCTGTTGCGGCGCTCGGCCTCGTCCACGATCGCCCGGCCGGCGCGGCGCGCACGCACAAGCCGCCCGACCACGTCCACGCCGTAGGCGTCCCCGATCGCCCTCGCCTCGTCGAGCAGGTCGTGCGCCTTCCGCTCGGCGTTGCCCGGGAGCGTGGCGTCCAGCGGCAGCTCCAGCGGGACCTCGATCACGGTCAGCGCCATGATGGAGCCCCCGCGCTCGGTCGCCAGCCGGCACGCGAGGTCGACCGCGGCCTCCGACTCGCGCCGCCAGACGACGGGCACGAGCACGTTCCGGTACTCGAGCGCGATCGCGGGGCCGATCACGATCGGCGCGCGCACGGTCTCCGTCAAGGGCTCCCGCAGCCTGCGGCGGTAGAGCCCGTAGCTGACGAAACCGGCGACGAGCCAGCCGAGGCCCGCCCAGCGTGTCGCCTCCTCTTGGACGACGACCACGAGCCACGAGAGCCCCGTCGCGAGACCGCCGAAGAGCGCGAACAGCGGCCAGTCGACCCCGCGCCAGTGCAGGTTGGGCCGGGCCCTGAAGACGAGCTCCGCGTTGGGCTGCCGGCGCCGGAGCGCGACGACGGCCGCGTGCGCGACCGTGAACGAGAGCATCGCGCCGAAGGAGTACATCGTGCCGAGGAAGTCCGTCTTCCCCGGCAGGAGGACGATCACCGGGATGAGCCCCGCGAAGAAGAGCAGCGAGATGTAGGGCGTCTTGAAACGGCGGTGCAGGCGGCGGAACACGTCGGGCAGCTGCCGGTAGCTGGCCATCGCATAGGTGATTCGCGAGGCGCCGATGACGCCCGCGTTCGTCGCGATGAGCAGGATCGTCGCCGCGAGGATCCCGACGTAGACCTCGAGCACGCTCTCCAGCCCACCGCTCACGCCGAGGTTCTTCACCAGGCCGAGGACGGGATCGTTCGAGAACCCCTCCGGCGGCGGCTGCCCGAGCAGCGTCTGGTACTCGCCGTGCACCTTCGTCACGGGCATCGCCGAGAGCGCGATCCACGGCAGCGTGAAGTAGATGACGAAGACGGCGAGCGCGACGAACTGGATCGACCGCGGGATGTTCTTCGCGGGATCGCGCGCCTCCTCGGCGAGGTTCGAGACCGTCTCGATCCCGGTGTACGCGATCATCGCGACCGGGATCGCGAGGAGGAACTGACTCCAGGTCGGCGCGATGCCCCAGTGGATGTTCGACTTCAGGACGTCCGGGCTGAAGATCAGTGCGAAGCCGAGCAGGACGAGGAGCACCTGCGTCGCGAAGTCGACCAGCGCGAGGCCGATGTTTACGCGCGCGGACTCCTGAATGCCGACGATGTTCAGCACCACGAGCAGCGCCACCACCAGCCCCCCGCCGACGATGTCCCACGGGTTCTGCTTCAGCGGCGCCCAGAAGATCGAGAGGTAGTGCGGGACGAAGAACGCCGAGATGGCGATCGTGATGATGTAGTTCAGCATCTGGGCCCAGGCCGCTCCGAACGAGACGAGCTCGTTGAACGCGTGCCGGGCGAAGCTCGACGAGCCTCCCGCCTCGGGGAAGCGGACGGTGCCCTCGGCGTACGTCGCCGCGGTCGCCGCAAAGATCAGGCCCGCGATCACGAAGACGACCGGGGTGAGCCCGAGCGCGAAGACGGCCGTGACGCCGAGCGCGTAGTAGATCGAGGAGCCGACGTTGCCGTAGGCGGTTGAGAACAGCGCCGGTGTGCCGAGCACGCGCTCGAGCCGCTGCTGCCGCCGCCTGCGGGACATCCGCGCTGACTCTAGAGGGCGCCGCGGCCGCTCAGAGGGGCATGTCCCTTAGAGGCATGGCCCAGGGACAGTCCCTGGGACATGGCCGAAACGGCCAGGGCTAGCCGTGGATCGAGACGACGAGCGGGATGATCAGGATCGCGACGATGTTCGTGATCTTGATCATCGGGTTGATCGCCGGCCCCGCGGTGTCCTTGTAGGGGTCGCCGACGGTGTCGCCCGTCACCGCCGCCGCGTGGGCCTCGGAGCCCTTCCCGCCGAAGGCGCCGTCCTCGATCAGCTTCTTCGCGTTGTCCCAGGCGCCGCCGCCGGAAGTCATCGCGATCGCCAGGAAGAGGCCGGTGACAATCGTCCCGATCAGGAGCCCGCCCAGCATCCTCGCGTTGATCAGGCCGACCACGATCGGGAACACGATCGGGATCAGCGCCGGCAGAAGCATGCTCTTGATCGCCGAGCCGGTGACGATGTCGATCGCCCGACCGTACTCCGGCCTCGCCGTTCCCTCCATGATCCCCGGGATCTCGCGGAACTGTCGGCGCACCTCGGTCACGACCTGGCCTCCGACGCGGCCGACGGCCTCCATTGCGAGCGATGCAAACAGGAACGGCATCAGGCCGCCGATGAACAGGCCCGCGACGACCCAGGCGTCGTTCAGGCTGAACGCCGCCGTCAGGCCCTCGTCCGCGAGCCCGGTTGTGTAGCTGTCGAAGAGGACGAGGGCGGCGAGCGCGGCCGAGCCGATGGCGTACCCCTTGGTGACAGCCTTCGTCGTGTTCCCCACCGCGTCGAGCGGGTCGGTGATGGCGCGCACCGACTCGTCCAGCTCGGCCATCTCGGCGATCCCACCAGCGTTGTCCGTGACGGGCCCATAGGCGTCGAGGGCGACGATCAGCCCCGTCATCGAGAGCTGCGCCATTACGGCCACGCCGATGCCGAACAGCCCCGCGAAGTGGTGTGCGACGAGGATCCCGGCGGCGATCACGACCACGGGCGCGGCAGTCGCCTGCATACCGACGGCCAGCCCCTCGATGATGTTCGTCGCGTGGCCCGTGCGGGAAGCGCTGGAGATCATCTTCACCGGCCGCCAGCGCGTCCCCGTGTAGTACTCAGTGATCGCAACGAGCAGGAAGGTCACGATCAGGCCGACGACCGCCGAGATGTAGAGCTCCCAAAATGTGAAGGTGCTCGTGTCGTAGGCGAGCGTGACCGGGATGAAGCCGACCGCGGAAAGCACCGTCGCCACGAGCACGGCCTTGTAGAGCGCGTTCATGATCCCACCGCCTCGGCCGACGCGTGCAAAGAACGTCCCGATCACCGAAGCGAGGATCGAGATGCCGCCGATCGCGAGCGGGTAGAGCCACAGGTGGCTCACGGGAAACGCCCGGCCGAGCAGCATCACCGCGACCGCTGTCACTGCGTACGTCTCGAACAGGTCGGCCGCCATTCCTGCGCAGTCGCCGACGTTGTCGCCGACGTTGTCCGCGATCACGGCCGGATTGCGCGGGTCGTCCTCGGGGATCCCGGCCTCGATCTTGCCGACGAGGTCTGCCCCGACGTCCGCGGCCTTCGTGTAGATGCCGCCGCCGAGGCGCGCGAACACCGAGATCAGCGAGCCACCGAACGCAAGCCCGACGAGGTCGTCGATCGCAGAATCGCTTGTGTGGCCGAGCCAGCCGGTCAGCACCCAGTAGTAGCCGGCCACGCCGAGCAGGCCGAGCCCGACGACGAGCAGACCCGTGACCGAGCCCGCGCGGAAGGCCACGTTCAGCGCCGGCTTCAGCCCCTGCTTCGCGGCCTCGGCGGTGCGCACGTTGGAGCGCACGGCGACGTTCATTCCGATGAACCCGGCTGCTGCCGACAGGGTCGCGCCGACCAAGAACCCGACCGCGGTCCCCCAGCCGAGCTTGTCGTAGAAGCCGAGCAGGAGGAAGGGCACGATCGCGACGATCGCGATGGTCGTGTACTGGCGGCGCAGGTACGCGGCTGCGCCCTCCTGCACGGCGTGCGCGATCTCCTGCATCCGCTCGCTGCCGGCTGGCTGCCGCAGCAGCCAGAGCGTCAGCCCGATCCCGTAGGCGATCGCGACCCCTGCGCAGACGAGGGCGAAGAGCACCGCGTGGTCACTGAAGAAGTCGATCAAGGAGCCTCCTAGACGCGCGCCGAACCGCGTCGCGGCTCCCGGCGTCGCGGTTTTCTATCACAGCGGCCGCTGGATACGGCGTCCTTCAGCGGGCGGACAGACCTCGTGCTGGCCTAATTCAGTCTTCCGCCTCGGTGATCCGGCACGATGCAAGCTGCGCGAGCTCGGCCAGGCGGGCGACGGCCTCGGCTGACGGAGCGTCGAAGACGAAGAGGCAGATCTCGTCGGCCGGGAGGTAGATCAGGCGCAGGAAGCGAACCGGTGTCCCGCCCCGTCGCAGCTGCTCAGCCGCGACCCGGGCGCGGGCGGCTGCTTCGCGGCAACCGCCCGCGCTCGTCCTCGGCAGATACGCCTCCGCGACGTACACCGCATCCGGTCAATCGTTCTGCTGCTTGACCTTGATCAAGGTCAGGGCACCTTCGAACGTCGGCGGCTCGAACATCGTCAGCTCGCCTTCTTCGTGCGCCAAGGCGCCGTCCCGCCAGCCGTCCGTCACCCGGCCGTCCAACTCTGTCCTCAGCGTGTTGAAGTCGAAGCTTCCGCGCAGCACCGCAGTGAATGAGTGCCCGGGCTGCCGCGCGTCGACGACGAACGTCGCCGTGAAGTACTGCCTGGCGCCGACGACCGTCGAGTCGGACATCCACATGTCGAGCGTGCCGCCGTCGGATGTCGTCCCCGCGTAGTGGCCTTCTCCCACCTTGTGCTTGACGAACGTGATCACGACCGGCTTCTTCGCCTCGCTCGCGTTCGCCACCGCGATCGCGATCGCCCCTGCCACGAGCGCCAGGACGAGCATGAGCGTCTTCATGTTCCACCTCCCTTGGTCCACTCCTGATCGCAGTCGACGCTAGGGCTGCGACGGAAGCCCCGAAAGGTGGAAACCCCCTGCGTTTGACCCCAGGAACGCCTAGCTTTGGCGCTGGCTCCAGTGCCGCGCGAGCTCGGTCCGCGAGCGGATCCCAAGCTTGGCGTAGACGCGCGAGAGGGTGCCTTCCACCGTCCTCGGCGTCACGTAGAGGATGGCGGCGACCTCACGGTTCGTTCGGCCCTCGGCGACCAGCTCCGCGACCCTACGCTCGCTCGGCGTCAGCCGGCCCCGCGCTGGGGCGCGGCCACTGATCCGCTGGGCCTCGCGCGCTGCCCGGGCGGCCCAGAACGTCGCCCCGAGCTCCTCGAAGACGACGCGCGCGTCCTCGAGGCTTTCACGCCCGGCGCGGCGATGTCCTGCGTGCCGCTGGGCCGAGCCGAGAGCGAGCAACGTTCGGCCGTGCTCGAACGGCAATCCCATCGCGTCGAACTCCTGGACGGCGGAGACGAAGTGCGCGAGAGCCTGCTCCGAGGCGCCTGCAGCCAGTGCGAGGTGACCTTGGCAGCGCAGGGCGGCTGCCAACGCAGATCGCCTTCGCACAGCCTCCGCGCACTTCTCGAACCACCGCAGCCGCGCGGCTGCACGATCACGGTCCCCAAGCCAGATCAGCGCCTCGATCTCGTCGGTGACGAAGCGCATCGCGCCGGGCTCGCCGATCCGTCCAGCCTGACAGCGATCGACGACCGGGCCCAGCGCCTCGCGCGCAAGGTGCGGGCGCTCGAGCGACAGCTCGAGCAACGCGAGCGCCCACCTGCTCGTGGTCGTGGCGAACATCGATCCCTGTTCGGCTAGTCCGATCGCCTCCGCAGCAGCCGACCGCGCCTCCTTCTCGAGACCGAGAGAGGCGGCGACGAGAGCGCGCGCTGAGAGAGCGAACGCGCGGCCGATCCCCTGTCCCGCCGCAAGCGCAATGTCGGCGCCCTCCTCCGCAGCCTGCATCGCCTTCGGCCAGCGACCCGAGATCCACTCGGCCAGGCTGAGGTACGTGAAGACAAACGGCAGCGAGCCCTCGTCCCCGCGCTCGAACGCGGCCTGTCGGACTGCCTCCAGGCCGTCGCGCGCGGCGTCGAGCTCGTCGGTCCAGACGCGGACGAACGCCAGCTGGAAGCTCGGCCGCCTGACGACCGGGAGGTCACGCGTCGAGGCCTCGAATGCGAACGCGGCGTCGAGCGTCCGAGTCGCCTCGGGCCGTCCTAGCACCGCCTCGATCGTCCCTTGCGTTCCCAGCGCGGCGGCGAAGGCGGCCGGGCTCGCCGGCTCCGCGATGACCGCGGCGGAGCGAGCGTGCTCCAGCGCTTCGTCCAGCTCCTCGCGAAGAAAGAACAACGCCGTTGCGAGCCCTTCTGCGGCGTCGGCCTGAACCGCGCGATCCGATCCGGCCTCCGCGAGGGCGGCTCGGAAGAGCCGAACTGCCAGTCGCTGATCGCCCGAGTAGTGGTGAAGGCGCGCGAGCCGGCTCGAGGCCTCGGCGCGGCGTGGGCCCGGAGGCGCCGCCGCCGCAGCTTCGGCGATGAGCTCCTCTGCCCGCGCCGTGCTGCCTGCCGCGAAGTGCGCCGCGGCGGCATCGAGCCTCCGGCGGTGCGCCTCGGACGAGTCCTCGGTCGACGTCAGCGCTAGCGCATGCTCGCCAAGCTCTGCCGCAGCCTGCGGTGCACCCCGCGCACGAGCGAGGTGCGCCGCCTCGTCCAGCGCGGCCGCGATCTGCCGATCGGGGTCGTGTGTGCACAGGGCGAGGTGCCTTGCCCGCTCCTCGGGGTCCGACACGACGTCCGCAAGCCGGCGGTGGGCCGCGCGCCGCGCGTCGGGATCGGCCTGGGCGTAGACGGCGGAAGCGAAGAGCGGGTGCCTGAATCGAACGTCCGACCCCTCGAGCTCGATCAACTCGGCCGCCACCGCGGGCTCGATGAGGGTGCGGACGTCGGCTCCTATTGCACCCTCCAGCAGCGGCAAGCTCGGCTGCGACAGCGCGGCCGCGAGCAGAAGGGTCTCGAACGACGCGGTCGGAAGCGCCTCCAGCCGGTGCCGCAGCAGCTCGCGGAGCTCGCCCGGAACGGGCAGGGGCTCACCCGGCACGACGCGCTGGTCGCGCTCGGCCAGCGCTCTGGCCAGCTCCAACGCGAAGAGCGGATTGCCCTCGGCGGTCTCGTGAACGCGCCGTAGGACGGACCTCGGAAGCGCGACGCCCAAGCGGGAATGGAGCAGCCGGTGAAGGGCGCCGAGCGTTAGCGGCCCCAGCGTGATCCTCCGCGTCCGATTCTCCGGCAGGGAGGTCAGAAGGTCCAGGTGCGGAAGATTCGGATCCGCCTCCCGCACCGCGAACAGCAAGCCGAGGCGCTCGTCTCGAAGGCGGCGCATCGCGAAACCGAGGGCGTACGAGGAGGGCCCGTCCAGCCATTGAACGTCGTCGACCGCGACGAGCGTAGGCCGCTCGGCCGCGGCCGCCCGAAGTGCGCCGAGGGCGGCGTAGGCGATCGCAGCTTGGTCCGGCGGCGTTTCGCCGGCCTCCGTTCGAAGAAGGGCGACCTCGAGCGCCCGGCGCTGAGGAGAGGGAAGCTGGTCGAGCTGGGTCTCCCTCAGCGGCTCGAAGAGATCCCGGAGCCCGGCATACGAGAGTTGCGTCTCGGCTTCCGCAGGACGGGAGGTGAGTGCCGTGAGCCCGGCTTCACCGGCGGCGGAGACGAGCGCGCGCCAGACGGTCGTCTTCCCGATCCCGCTCTTGCCCTGCAGCACAAGAGCGGCCGGGAGCTGGGAAAGATCCAACGCGTCGATCCCCTCGGCAATCTCCAGCTCGCGTCCGACAGGCTCGTCCCCCACGGCCGCGTGCATACCACCAGGTGGCGGAAAACACTAGAGCCGGGCGCCGCGCAGCGCCGTCGCGCACAGATGCTGCTCCGGCTGCGGCGGGAGCTTCGGCACGACCGCGAACAGCAGCTCTCGGAGACGCTCGTTGTTCTCGTTGAAGACCGTCACCACCTGCTCGTGCGAGACGGGCTCCGTCCCCTCGACTCCGACGTCGTGGTCGGTGACCATCGAGATGTTCGCGTAGCAGAGCTCCAGCTCGCGGGCGAGGTAGCCCTCCGGGTAGGCCGTCATGTTGATCACGTCCCACCCCGCGTCCTGGAACCAGCGCGACTCGGCGCGCGTCGAGAAGCGCGGTCCCTGGATCGTGACCACGGTGCCGCCGTCGCGCACGGGGATCGAGAGCTCGCGCGCCGTCTCCACCAGCAGCGTCCGCAGGTCCGGGCAGTAAGGGTCGGCCGCCGAGACGTGCGTCGTCTCCGGCCCATCGTAGAAGGTGTCCTCGCGCCCGCTCGTGCGGTCGACGAACTGGTCGCACACGACGAACTCGCCGAGCTCGAGGTCGACCTTCAGCGCGCCCGAGGCGTTCGGCCCGATGATCCGGCGCACGCCGAGCTCCTTCATCCCCCAGACGTTCGCCCGGTACGGGATCGCGTGCGGCGGCAACTCGTGATTGCGCCCGTGGCGCGGCAGAAAGGCGACGCGCGCGCCTTCCAGCTCACCGATCACGTACGGTGCCGATGGCTTCCCGTAGGGCGTGTCGAGCTCGACCTCCTCGACGTCCTCGAGGAACGAGTAGAAGCCGGAGCCGCCGAAGATGCCGACGTCAGCGCGCGCCATGAGGCGCGGAGCCTACCGGGGGCCGCCGCCCGCTAGCGCTTCGGGCCGCGGCCGACGACCAGGTCGACCTTCGCGTTCGAGCCGAGCCGGTGACCGGCCTTCGGCTTCTCGGCGAGCACGCGTCCCTTTCGCTTCTTCGTCGACCTCGCGTACAAGACGCGGCGGAGGCGGCAGTGGCGCGACTTCAGCTTCGTCCGGGCCGAACTCAACGCTTTCCCGAGCACGTTCGGGACGACGCAGGGCGGCCGGAACGGGGGCGGCGCGGCGACCGCACAGCCGCCGACGGCCCTGCAGGCGTCGAGGCGCCCGCCGGTCGAGACCTTGCTGCTCAGCGAGGCGAGCTTGTCGACGCCGCCGAGGATCGCGCTCTTGACCTGCGCGACCGTGTAGGACGGGTGCGCCGCCTTGACGAGCGCCGCGACACCGGTGACGTGCGGCGTCGCCATCGAGGTGCCGCTGATCGTGTCGTACGCATCCGCGGAAGGCTTCAGGCAGCCGAGCGAGAGGTCGTCGACGTACCCGCCGTCGCCCACGACGGCGTCTCCGTCGGAGACGAGCCGCAGAGCAGGGAAGAACGCCGCCGAGCCATCGAACGCCGACATGTCGCTCGAGAGGGACACGAACGCCCCGCCCGTCGAGCCGGACCACCGGCTCCCGGCATAGTTGACGCCGTCGGCCGAGCCGTCGACCTCGAAGAAGTCGCGGTTCGACTCCGTGTCCAGGCGAAGGTCGTAGAAGAGCCGGCAGCCGACCCTGCCGGCGAGGCTCGCGACCGACGAGGTGCGGTGGAGCCACGTGTCGCTGTTGGGCGCGTAGCTCCCGGCGGGCGAGTCCGCGACGCTGTAGGCGCCTACTGCGTGCGCGGTCGACCGCCCGAACGCCGCGCCGGAGAGGAGGTGGGGCGCCCAGGCCGAGAACGGATCCTCGAAGCCGTCGTTCGAGAGCGCGTCGTAGGCCGGCCACGTGCTCGTGATCCCAACGCCGGGCGCGGCGAGGTCGACGCTCGAGCCGTAGTTCGAGAAGCTCGCCAGCCGGTCGCTCTGGTCGGTGGCCGCAACGCAGATCACGTTCGGCAGGTTGTCGGGGGCCGCGCCGTAGCTGCAGGGATAGTGCGGGGTCGCGTCGTCGTTCAGACCGTCGTTTCCGGCCGCGACGACGAACAGCGTGCCGGCGCAGGCGGGCGAGCCGATCGCGTCGCGCATCGCCGTCGAATAGCCGGTCCCGCCGAGGCTCGCATTGACGACGCTCGCGCCGTGGGAGCAGGCGTACGTGAAGCCGGCGGTGACGTTCGCGTTCGATCCACGGCCGGAGCCGTCGAGCACGCGCACCGGCATCAGGCTCACCTGCCAGTCGACTCCGGTGACGCCGCGCCCGTTGTTGCCGCGTGCACCGATCGTCCCGGCGACGTGCGTGCCGTGGCCGTTGAAGTCGCGCGGGTCGGCGTCGTTCTGCACGAAGTCGAAGCCGGGCACGACGTTGGCCGCGAGGTCGAGATGGTCGGTCGAGATGCCGGTGTCGACCACGGCCACCCGTACGGCCGGGCTGCCGCTGGTGAGGTCCCAGGCGGCGGGGGCGGAGATCTTCGCCAGGCCCCAGAGCTGGGCTAGCTGCGGGTCGTTCGGCGTGGCGGTGGCGCGGTAGACGTAGTTCGGCTCTGCGTAGGCGACCGCCGGGTCGCGCTCGAGGGCTGCGACAGCTGCCGGCACGGAGCCGGCCACCCGCACGAGCCGCAGGCGCGGCAGGCCGAGCTGCTCGATCGTCGCTGCGCCCTCGTGCGAGAGCGCCTGCTTGCGGCTGCGCAGGTCCGCGGTGGGCTTGAATCGAACCACCACCTGCCCGGGCACGTAGGCGTCATCCGCGCCAGCGGTCGTCGGCGTGAGCGTGTCGCGGACGGCTCCGGCCGCGCCGGCGAGCACGCCGGCAAGCAGCCCTCCGGCCAGTGCGGCGGCGCACCAACGTCCCCACTTCATTGGACCTGCTCCCCTCTCCCTTGCGACCCGCTGTAGCGGGTTATAGGTCGCTATCTCGACGGATTCAAGCCGGGCGATCTTCCGCAGCTGCCGAGGCGTACGCGAGCTGGAGGTTTGCGAGCACCTGGTTGAAGTCGCGCAGCGCCTCGTCGGGGACCGAGCCCTCGAGCACCGGCACGAGCGCCCGCAGCGCCTCGATCGCGAGCCGGGCCTGGTCGAGGTCGCGCGTCTCGGCGCCGAGGCGGTGGTAGCCGAGCGAGGACACGGAGTAGAGCGTCTGCAGCAGGAGATCGGAGACCTTCAGCTTGGCGAGCTCGGCCTGGAGCTCCTCGATCAGCTTCTGTTCGTCCGCTTCGCCTTCAGCCACCGACGGGCTCCTTCGGACGGTGACGGACCTGCTCGGCATAGATCTCGTCGAGGCTCGCGCCGGCCGCGTGGCGCGCGATCTGGCGCTCGGCCGCGTTCGCGGCGGGGACTGCGAGGTACGACGCGCAACCGAGCTCCTCGGCAACGGGCTGCACCCACTCGATGAGCCGCTCGAGGTGCGCCCGCGCCGGGCGAACCTCACCGCTGGCGAGGTCGATCAGCTCGCCGCTGAGGCCGTAGCGGATGGCGCGCCAGAGGTTCTCTTCGATCAGGCGGGGCGCGAAGTCGCGCAGCGGCTCCCCCTCGTCGAGCGCCCGTGTGATCCGCACCGTGAGCGCGTAGCAGAGTACGGCGAGCGAGCGGGCCTCGCCGAGGTCCGGCTGGGCGTCGCAGATGCGGATCTCCACGGTCGGGAAGGCGAGGTGCGGACGGACGCTCCACCAGATCTGGGTGTGCTCGGTGATCGAGCGCGTCTCGTACAGGAAACGGACATAGTGCTCGAAGCCGTCCCACCCGTCGTAGGGGTCAGGCACCCCGCAACGCGGGAACATGCGCGTGAAGATCTGCGTCCGGGCGGAGTGGAGGCCCGTGTTCACGTTCTCGACGAAGGGCGAGCTGGCGGAGATGGCAAGCAGCTCGGGCAGGAAGTTGCGCAGGGCGTTGCAGACGGCGATCGCCCGGTCCGGCCCGTTGATCGCCACGTGGACGTGGAGGCCGAAGCTGTTGTTGCGCCAGACGACGTAGCGCAGGATCTCGTCGTTGAGCCGGTAGTGCGGCGTGTCGATGATCCGTTGCTCCTGCCACGGGCTCCACGGGTGCGTCCCGGTCGCGGCGAGTGCCACGCCGACGGTATCGGCGAGCTCGAAGAGCTGGGCGCGGCGTTCGGCCAGGCGCGCGGAGGCTTCTGCGAACGAGTCACACCGCCCGGTGCGCACCTCGACCTCCGACGCGATCAGCTCGCCGACGAGGTGGTCCTCGAGCGCCGTGCCCTGCGCGGCCGCCTGCAGCTCCTCGAAGCGGTTCGTGAGCGAGAGCGTCTCGGGGTCGAGGACGGCGAACTCCTCCTCGACGGCGACGGTGAAGTCTTGTGCGGCCTCGAACTGCTCGCGCGCCAGGCGGATCTGCTCGTCCGGGCTCAGCTGCTGGGCGTCTCCCACGGGGTCGCTACCTTAATTGAAGGGTTGGAGTGCCAGGCCGAGCGATTCTGCTTCCGAGACCGTGTGTCGGACGGCCGCGCGGGCCAGAGCCCGCACGGCCTCCGTGGTCGGCGCCGCCTAGTCGGCGCCTCGGAAGGGTTGGAGCAGCCTGCTTGCGACGCTTGCCCAGCTCCAGCGGGCTTCGACTGCTCTGCGCGCGGCCGCGGAGACGCGGGCATGCTCTTCGGCGGGCAGATCCAGTAGCTCGCGGAGCTTCGTGGTCAGGTCGACGAGGTCGCCGGTGGCGAAGCTGGCGAGATGCCGGTACTCCGGCGCGTACTCCGCTTCGAGGCCCTCGGCGATCTCGGCCAGGCCCGAGTGTCGCGCCACGAGCGGCGGCGAGCCCGCCGCAGCGGCTTCGGCGGCGACCATTCCGAACGCCTCGGGAAAGATCGAGGGCACGACGGTCGCGTCCGCGAGCGGGAGCAGGTGCACCAGGTGCCGGTGCTCGAGCGGACCGGTGAAGAGCGTCCGCGGCGGGGCCAGGCGCTCGAGCTCCTGGCGGTAGTCGCCGAAGCCGACGATCACCGCGCGCGCGTCAAGCTCGCGCAGTGCCTCAAGCAGCAGGTGGACGCCCTTGTTGTAGAGGAGCTTGCCGAAGTAGACGACGGTCGGTGCGTCCGCCGCGAAGAACGCTTCGAAGCGGTCGGCGTTCCCGTCGTCGGGGAGGCGCTCGTTCGCGTTGTGAGGGTTCGGCGGGTCCGCGGCAGCTTCTCGCAGGAGGCGGTCCAGCGCTTCCTCGCGCGGCTCCGGACGGAATTCGCCGACGTCGACTCCCGGCGGCACCTCGTGGACGCGGTCGACGTGGCCGACGACCTCCTCGAGCACCTTGCGGATGTGATCCGAGCCGACGAAGACCGCCTCGGCACGGGCGAGCGATTCGCGCCCCCACGCCTGCAGGTCGGGATTCCCGCGCATCGCGTACTCGAGCTCGGAACCGTGCGCCTTGACCGCGTAGCGCGCCCCCGAGGCGGCGCCGACGGGCGCGCCGAGGAGCACGTGGTTGGCGAAGACGAGGTCGGCCGGAAGCTCGGCGCGGACGGCGGCCGCGTTGAGCTCCACGTAGCGCTCCCGCTCCTCGCGCGTGAGGTCCTGCAGCAGGCGCGCCTCGAGACCTTCGTAGCGGTCGAGCACGAACACCGGGAGGAGGCCGCCGATCTCGGGTCGCACGGGGCTCGCGCCGCCGAGGTCGTACTCGTCCGGGTGAGGCTCCTGCGAGAGCACGGTCACGTCGTGCCCGACGCGGCTCCACTCGCGCGCAAGGGCACGCGTGTAGACGTTCGAGCCGGTCCCGCCGAGCAGGTACCCGTGCCAGAGGACGAGTCTCATGGGGGAACCCCCTGGTTCCCCGTGCCTAGGTCAGGTGGAAGTAGAGAGCGTGCAGCAGGTCGACCGCCGGGTTCGACGTATGCACGGTCACGTCGTGGGGGACGTCGAGCAGCGCTTCGGAGTAGTTGAAGATGATCCGCACGCCCGAGTCGATCAGCTCGTCCGCCACCTGCTGCGCGTGATCGGCCGGCACCGCGACGACGCCGACGATGATGTTCTTCTCGCGCACCGCGTCCGACAGCCGCCGCGAATCCTCGATCTCCATCGAGCCGATCGTCCGCCCGACCTTGTCGGGATCGTTGTCGAACACGGCGGCGATGTTGATCCCGTGCTCGGCGAAGATCGACGAGCTCGCGATCGCCTGCCCCAGCCGCCCCGCGCCGATCAGCGCGATGTTGTGCTGCCCCTGGGTTCGCAGGATCTTCCGGATCTCCCCGAGCAGCGAGTCGATGTTGTAGCCGACCCCGCGCTTGCCGAACTTGCCGAACGCGGAGAGGTCGCGCCGGATCTGCGTCGCGTTGATGTTCGTGTAGTCAGAGATCTCCTGCGAGGAGATCCGGTCCTTGCCCATCTTCTTCGCCTGGCTGAGGACCTGGAGGTAGCGGCTCAGCCGGGCGGCGACGCCGACCGTCAGCCGTTCCGACCCCGCCGCACTGTGAACGGTCGTTTGCAACACGCACAACCATTCTGCCAGTACCGCGCAGTTCCGTGCGTCAGACCGTCACAAGCTCCGCTCTCAGCGGGGACTTTGTGCTGCCGCTAAGGCGCCGCTTGCGGTGCCGCTAAGAGGACGGTCGGGCTTCGCCCGAGCGTCCGGCCTTAACTCGTCTCCGGAAGGCGTCCTCGTGGACGTAGTAGGTGAACACCTGCTCGCCGCCGATCTCCACCACGGGGATCAGCTCGCGGTAGCGCGCCTCCAGCTCCGGGTCGCCGTCGATGGCCACCTCCTCCAGAGCGAAGCCGAGCTCGGCCCGGAGCGCGCGAACCTGCGCGAGAGCGCGCTCGCAGAGATGACACCCGGCAGCATGGAAGACGGTTACTCGGACGACCTGCGGTACGTCATCCAAGACTCCGTAGGAGGGGTTAGGGGTAGAGCCCACGAGTCACGGTCGCCTCGGCGACCCGGCCGACCGCGACGCCGTAGGCCGCGCTGCGCATGCTCGTCTCGCGCTCCTCGTACAGGTGCCACGTCTCGTTGAAGGCGCGCGTGACGATGTCGCGGAGCTTCGAGTTCACCTCGGGCTCCTTCCAGAAGTACTCCTGCAGGCCCTGCACCCATTCGAAATACGAGACGACGACCCCGCCCGCGTTGGCGAGGATGTCCGGCAGCACGAGCACGCCCCGGTCGTCGAGGATCTCGTCCGCAGCAGGCGTGATCGGCCCGTTCGCACCCTCGCAGACGATCTGCGCCTTCACCTGCGCGGCGTTCTCGGAGGTGATCACCTGCTCCAACGCGCAAGGGGCGAGCACGTCGCAGTCGAGCAGCAGCAGCTCCTCGTTCGTGATCTCCTCGGCGCCCTTCAGCCCCGCGAGCGACCCGGTCTCCTGCTTGTGCGCGATCGCGGCCGCCACGTCGATCCCGTTCGGGTTGTGCAGCGCGACGCTCGAATCGGAGATCGCGATCACGGTCGCACCCTCCTCGGCGAGGAACTTGGCGAGGTAGCTACCGACGTTCCCGAACCCCTGGACCGCGACCCGGAGGCCCGAGAGCGACAGCTCCTTCTTCCTCACCGCCTCGTAGATGCAGTAGAGCGATCCGCGCGCGGTCGCCTCCAGGCGCCCGAGCGAGCCGCCCACGTTGAGCGGCTTGCCGGTCACCACGCCCAGCACCGAGTGCCCCTTGTTCATCGAGTACGTGTCGAAGATCCACGCCATGACCGAGCCGTCGGTGCCCACGTCCGGAGCAGGAATGTCCTTCTCGGGGCCGATCTCGTTGATGATCTCGGTCGTGTAACGGCGCGTCATGCGCTCGAGCTCGCCGCGCGAGAGCCGCTTCGGGTTGCAGACGACGCCGCCCTTCGCGCCGCCGAACGGGATGTTCATCAGCGCGCACTTCCACGTCATCCACATCGCGAGCGCCTTCACCTCGTCGAGCGTCACGTCCGGGTGGTAGCGGATGCCGCCCTTCGACGGGCCGCGAGCGATGTTGTGGGTGACGCGGTAGCCCTCGAAGGCATGGATCGTGCCGTCGTCCATCGTGACGGGGATCGAGACGACGACCGCCTTCTTGCACTCCTGCAGGACGTTCACGAGGCGCTCGTCGAGGTCGAAGATGTCGGCCACGCGCCGCAGCTGCTCGCGCGCGATCGCGAAGGGGTTCTCTCGGAGGTGGGACTCGGGTGCTTCGAGCGTGGTCACAAGGGCTCCTTGGAGTCGGAAACGCGCTGCAAACGCCCGGAGTATAGGGGGCTACTTGATCCTGAACGGGATGGTTCGGCGCGTCGGCGGGCCGTCGCTCGTCGGGAACGCGAGCAGCCGCACCTGGTAGCGGCCGGGGGCGAGGCGGCTCCCCCCCGGGCCGCGGCCGGTCAGGCCGATCGCGACGCGCCCGGGGAGCAGGTCGCGCAGGCGGGCCAGCAGGCCGATCCGGTGGCCGGCGTGCCAGAGCTCGACGTCCAGCCTCGAGACGGGCTGTACCTGGGCGCCGCTCGGCGCGGCCGTGACGAGGCCCGCGCGCAGCGAGAGAACCGCCGGAGTCGTGTCGGACGGCTTGAAGGCCGGTTCGGAGAGCGCGACCGCGGAGATCAGGCTCGCCGGCGGGCGACCGAAGGTGATCACCCACGGGACCTCGAGCGGGGCCACGCCGCGCGCGGCCAGCAGAACCGAGCCCTCGGCAAAGCCCTCACCGGGCGGCGTGCCGGCGAGGCGAGCCGTGAGGATCAGCGTCGCGTGGCCGTCCGGCCTCAGGCGGAGGCGGCGAGGCTTCGAGGTGATCAGCAGGCCGCCGCTGCCGGTGTCTCGGGCGCGTACCAGGAGCCGACGCGTCGAGACGTTGTGGACGGTGAGCTCCTGCCTCGCGTGCCAGCCGTCCCCCCGGGCACGGCCGAAGGCGAGCGTGACGGCGTCGGCGGCGAGCTCTCCCGCCACGCTCTGGCCGAGGTCGACGAGGCCCGCTCCCTGGGCGGTGACGCTCGTCTCGTGCAGCGGGCGCGCGGTCCCGGTCAGCAGGCTGCGTAGGTCGGCCCCACGCAGGCCCGGCCGCGCCTGGGCGAGCACGGCTGCCGCGCCGGCGACGACGGCCGCGGCGGGGCTCGACCCGTTGACGGTGCCGTAACGAGGAGCCCCGTTGACGGTCTTGCCCGGGTCGGATGTGGCGATCGCGACACCCGGCGCGGCGACATCGGGCTTGACGCGCCCGTCGAAGGCGAGGCCGTGCGAGGAGAACGGCGCGATCGCGCCGTCGCCGCCGTTGTGGACGACGGTCGGAACCCCGATCGAGACAGCGGGGTGCTCACGCGCGCGCACGGCCGCGAGGGCGACCTGCGCGACCCGGCGCGGGATGCTCACGACCGGCACGTCCACCGACTCGTCGAGCCCGAGGCCCCCGGCAGGGAGCTGCGTCCCGAAGACGACGACGGCCGCGGCACCGGCCCGTGCGGCCTGCTCGATCGCGAGCTGCGGGTCGGGGCCGCCGTGGATCAGCGCCGCGCGGCCCGCCACGAGGCTGCGCCCGCGCTCGTCGAAGAACCGGTCGCCGCTCGGTCCGGCTCCGCCATCCGCCAAGTGACGCGGCGCCACGAGCTCGAGCTCTTCCGGTCTCGGAGGAATCGCCGAGCCCGCGAGCGGGAGCGGCCTGTCGAGCAGCAGGTCGAGGCCTGCGCGCACGGCGACCGGCACCTGCTCGGCTCGAGTGCGAAGGTCGGCCGCCCCGACGGTCAGGGCGTCGGGCGCTCCGCCCGGGCTCGAGATGCTGCCGAAGCCCGGGCCGGCGGGCCCGTCGTTCCCGGCCGGCGCCACGACGAGCGTGTCGAGCTGCAACGCGCCCCGGATCGCGCGCGCCTCGGGCGAGTCGGCGAAGGCACTGTAGGAGACGGCCGTGCCGACGAGCGCGACGCGGGCGGCGTCGTGGGCGTCGCCGTCGAGGTTCGGGTCGACGGCGCGCTCGATCCCGGCGATCAGCTGGTCGGTCCGGGCGTACATCGCCCAGCCTCCGGCCTGGTCGTGCTGCCAGCCGGCGACTCGGATCGGCAGCAGCGAGACGCCAGGCGCGATCCCCCTGATCCCGCCCGGGCCGCCGTGCCCGACCACGATCCCGGCCAACTCGGTGCCGTGGCGCTCGAGACGACTCGGATCGTCAGGGTCACGAGCGGCCTTCACCTCGGGATCGCCGCCGACGACGTCCACCCCGGGAAGCACGTGGCCTCGCAGAGAGCGGTGGCCCGTGTCCAGACCGGTGTCGAGCAGCGCAACCGTGACACCGCGGCCGTCGTAGCCGGGCAGCCGCAGGGCCGGCAGCAGGCTTGCGCCGCCCTTGGCGCCGAGCGGCTGAGAGGAGACCGAGGCCGGGTACGCGACGCGGACCGGGTAGACGCCCGCGACCTCGGGCCGGCGCTCGAGCACCGCGATCGCGCGCGCGTCGAGCGGCGCCGAGAACCCGTTCAGCACCCGCGAGTAGCTGAACTGGATCTGCGGCCTGATCCCGCGCGTGCTCAGCTCGGCGAGTAGCTGACGCTGCGCGGCGAGCGCCGAGCGCGTCCAGGCTCGCTCCTTCTGCTGGCTCGCCACGCCGCCGTTCTGCGCGACTCGCTGCGCCATCGACGGCGCGCGAAGGACGACCAGCACGCGCTGCCCCACGTCGACCGCGGCGTGTCCGCCCCCGACAAGGCCGCGCCACGACGAGGCCTCCGAGACCAGCGAGCGCTCCCTCGCGCCGCTGACGCCGAGGCCGACGACGAGCGCCGCCGCCGCAAGGGCGCCGATCGCAAGCGACGCCTCAGACAGCCGACGCGTACGCATCGAGAGCAAGATAGCCCGGCGGTGGGATTGCCTCGACGTACCGAGCGGCGGACGCGATCATCGCCGCGTTGTCGGTGCAGAGAGCGAGCGGCGGCGCCTTCGCTTCGGGAAGGGAGGCGCGCAGCTCGGAGTTCGCGGCCACGCCGCCGACCACGGCGATCCGCTCCGCCCCGGTTCGCTCGGCCGCCTCGAGCATTCGCTCGATCAGCGCCCGCACGATCGCGCGTTGATAGGAGGCGGCCAGGTCGGCGCGCCGGTCTTCCACCGCGCCGCCGAGGCCGCGAACCTCGTAGAGCAGCGCCGTCTTTACGCCAGAGAACGAGAAGTCGAGCCCGGGCACGCGCGCGACGGGAAAGTCGAAGGCGTGGGGATCGCCCTCGCGGGCGAGCCGGTCGATCTCGGCGCCCCCGGGGTAGCCGAGGCCGAGCAGGCGCGCGCCCTTGTCGAACGCCTCGCCCGCCGCGTCGTCGAGCGTCGTCCCGATCGGCAGGAAGGCGCCGCGCTCGGGCACGTCCACGAGCATCGTGTGCCCGCCGCTAGCGAGCAGGCAAAGGAACGGCGGCTCGAGTGGGTCCGGCTCCAGGTAGAGCGACGCAACGTGGCCGTGCAGGTGGTTCACCGGCACGAGCGCGAGCCCGCGGGCCCACGCCAGCGCCTTTGCGGCGGACAGTCCAACGAGCAGCGCGCCGATCAGGCCCGGGCCCTGGGTGACCGCGATCGCTTCGACGTCGCCCAGCTCGGCGCCCGCTTCGTCGAGCGCCTCGCGCACCACCGGGAGCACGAGCTCGAGGTGCCGCCTCGACGCCACCTCCGGGACCACACCGCCGAAGCGAGCGTGCAGGTCCGCCTGGGACGAAACGACGTTGGAGCGGATCTCGCCGCCGTCGACGAGCGCCGCGGCGGTCTCGTCGCAGCTTGTTTCCAGCCCCAGGATCAGGAGCGCGTCGCCGGCTCGGAGACCGGGTCCTTCCACATGATCAGCGCGTCCTCGCGGTTGTCCGTGTAGTAGCCGCGCCGGACGCCGCGGGGGCGGAAGCCGAGCTCCTCGTAGAGCTTGATCGCGCCGGCGTTCGAGACGCGCACCTCGAGCGTGTAGCCGCGCCGGCTGCGGCCGGCGGTGAGCTCGAATAGCCGGTTGAGCAGGAGCGACGCGATGCCCTGGCGGCGCCGGCCGGGCTCGACCGCGACGTTCATCACGTGCCACGCGTCGACGTAGCGCGAGATGATCAGGTAGCCGATCAGGCGCCCGCTCTCGGCCTCGAACGCGCCCAGGCAGAGCGAGGAGGGCTTGGCCAGCTCGCTCGCGAACATCGAACGCGACCACGGCGTCGGGTACGAGCTGCGCTCGATCTCCTCGATCGCGTTCAAGTCGCGCAGCTCGAGGCGGCGGATCTCGATCTCGGCGCTCATGCCTTCCGCTCCGCGTCGGGAATGCGCAGGTAGAGGGGCTCGACTGCGTCGGCGGGGCCGAACTCGCGCGCGAGGGCGGCGTGGAAGCGCGCGCGCGGCAGGTGGCGTTCGTCGTCGTCGGGTGGGACGCTTACGCCGCGTTCTTCGAGCACCGTGCGATAGCGAAGGGCGCCGTCGCCGACGCAGAGCTCCGCGACGACCTCCTGAGGGGCGCACAGCGCCGGCGAGCCGTCCACGAGCGTGAAGACCTCGCGCCGTCCCGCGTCCACGACGGGGAGCGCTCCGGGCGCCCCCTCGGCGAGTGCCGCCAAGGTCGAGACGCCCGCGACCGGAACGTCGAGCGCGAAGGCGAGCCCGCGCGCCGCGGCGAGGCCCATCCGCAGTCCGGTGAAGCTGCCCGGGCCGGTGCCGACGGCGATCCCCGTCAGCTCTCGGCGATCGGCGCCGCTCTCGCGGAAGAGCTCGTCCGCGTCTTCGAGCACCCGAACGGCCCGGGAGACCCGCTCCCCCAGCACCTCACCGTCCCGGACGAGCGCGGCGGTGGCGACGCTCGTCGCCGTGTCAAACGCGAGTGTCAGCACCCCCGAACAGGCGGTCGAGCAACGCGACTTCCGGGCTTTCCAGCGTGATCAGTCTATGAGCGGGGTCCACGTGCGACAAACGTACCTCCATGCGCACCGGCGGGAGCGCATCCATCGCGGCCTCCGGCCATTCCACGAAGCAGATCGCGTCGGCGAAATACGGCTCGAGATCGCCCCACTCGGCCGCCGAGAAGCCGCGGAACCGGAACAGGTCGAGGTGCGAGACGTCCGGATCGCCCGGGTAGCGGTGGCCGACCGTGAAGGTCGGGCTGGTGACCGGCACGGTGACGCCGAGCGCCCGGCAGGCGCCGCGGACGAAGGTGGTCTTGCCGCTGCCGAGCTCACCGGAGACGGTCACCACGTCGCCGGCACGGAGCTCGCGCGCCAGTGTGGCAGCGATCGCCTCCGTCTCCGCCGGCGAGGCGGAGCTTAGCTCCACGGCTCAGAACTCGTTTCGGGATGATGCTTCGCCGCCGAGGTGCGCTGGGCGGTGCGAGGCAAGGACGCACACGCATACGCGTTCTTGGATCACGAGAGGCTACGGGCGCTTCCGAGGACGCCGCCTCGCGGCGTCCAGCGCGGCTCGGGGGCACAAGGCTTCATCTCGACACGAGTTCCTAGAAGAGGCCGAGCTGAACTGCGGACTCGGCCGCGACGGGCGCGAACAGAGGTGCCGAGGGCGTCGGCTCTGCAGTCGGGCGGCCGAGCAGGTCGGGCAACCGTGCGAAGTCCTGCTCCAGGACCTTCAGCATCGCGGGGGTGTAGAGCGCCGCCGCCGGGTGGTAGAGCGGGTAGAGGAGGACGCGGCTGCCGCCGAGCGTCACCTCCTGCTCGACGCCGTGGACGCGCGTGATCCCGGTCGGCTTGCCCGAGAGCAGCTTGGTGGCGAAGTTTCCGAGGGTCGCCACCACGCGCGGGCGAATCAGCTCGACCTGGCGGAACAGATGCCCCTCACACGCCTGGATCTCGTCTGGAGCGGGGTCGCGGTTTCCGGGAGGCCGGCACTTGAGCACGTTCGCGATGTAGACGTTGCCGCGCTCGAGCCCGATCCCGGCCAGCAACGTGTCGAGCAGCTTCCCGGCCTGGCCGACGAACGGGTAGCCCTGCTTGTCCTCGTGGAATCCCGGCGCCTCGCCGACGAACATCAGGTCTGCATGCGGGTCGCCGACGCCGAAGACGACCTGCGTGCGGCCCTGCGCGAGCCGGCAGCGCGTGCACCCCGCGACCTGGCGCGCGAACGCCTCGAGCTCGGTCAGCGGCTGCTCAGTGGCCGCAGCCACAGGAACCGCCGCAGCAGCCGCCGGAGGAAGGTCCACCGTAGGTCGGCTGGTCGGCGGCGCCGTGCGTCGCGAACACGGAGAGCTGCTTGCGCACGTTCGTAGACGAGCATTCCGGGCAGTCCGGCTGTTCGCCGCCTCGGACGAGCTCCTCGAAGTGCGACTCGCACTCCATGCAGACGTATTCGTAGATCGGCACCGTCTCAGCAGACCCTAGCAACGGGTCCGCATGATCGACCACGGATCGGACATCAAGCCCTCGGCAGCTCGAAGAAGAACGTCGACCCCTCGCCCGGGCGCGAGTCGACGCCGATCGTGCCGCCCATCCGCCGCACGAGCTCCCGGCAGATGTAGAGCCCGAGCCCCGTGCCGCCCGGCACCGCCCGGTGCTGCGGATCGCCCCGGTAGAACTTCTCGAAGACCGACCTCTGCTCCGCGACGGGAATGCCCATTCCCTGGTCGGCCACCTCGACGCGGACGGTCGAATCCGCGGGCGCGGCCAGGACACGCACTTCGCCGCCCTCCGGCGAGTACTTGACCGCGTTGTCGATCAGATTGACGAGCACCTGCTCGATCCGGTGGCGGTCGCCGAGCGCCGGCACGGTGCCGTTCGCGCCGGGCTCCGCGCTCAGGGAGACGGATTCCGGCAGGCGCTCGCGCATCGCGTCGACCGCGTCCTGCGCGACCTGGGCGACGTCGACGCGCTCGTTGTGGATCCGGAGGTCGCCGCGGTCGAGCCGGTTCGCCAGCAGCACCTCCTCCGTGATCTGCGTGAGGCGGGTGCCCTGCGCCCCGATCATCTGGAGCAGCTGGAGGCGCCGCTCCGGTGTGAGCGCGATGTCGTCGCGGAGGAGCGTCTTCGCCGCGCCGAGCACAGCCGTCATCGGCGTGCGCAGCTCGTGTGAGACCGTAGCGATGAAGTCGCTTTTCGCAGCCTCGAGGTCGCGCTCCATCGTCAGGTCGCGGAACGCGAAGACGATCCCGCCCGGGCTGCGCACGGCCACGAACGAAAGCCAGAGCTCTCGCCCCTCGACCTCGACCGGCAGCGTCACGGGCCTCGCCGCCGATGCACCCTCCGAGACCGGAATCTCGGCTGCGACCGCGGGCCAGCCGCCAAAGACGGCGTCCACGTCGCGGCCGACGGCCTTTTCGCGCGGGCGCCCGGTCACGAGCTCGGCGGCGGGGTTCCAGAACTGGACGCGCCCCTCGGGGTCGAGCAGGAACACGCCGTCGCCCACGGCCTCTAGCACCCGCGCCGCGTGCTCGCGCTCGGCCGCGGTCGCCTCGGCCCGTGCCCGCGCCGCGGCCTCGGCCTGTGCTTGCTCGTGCAGCCGCGCATTTCGCACCGCGGCGGCCATCAGGCCGATCAGGCCCTCCGTGAGCTGGAGCTGCTCGTTGTCGTACTGGGCCTGCTCGTCCATCAGCTGGACGACGCCGACGACCTCGCCCTCGTGCTTGACGGGGAGCATCATCGCCGCCTGCACCCCCGGCGGGCCGGCGTCGGGCAGCTTGCGCATGCGGCCCTCGCGGTCGACGTCGTAGTAGACGCCGGCCGGGTCCTTGACGCGCTCCGGCACGTCGTTCACGAGCAGCGGCTCGCCGCTCACGATCACGCGGCTCTGCATCCCGCCGCCTTCACGGTTCACCGGCAGCCGCGGGAAGATCGTGGGGTCGAGCTTCTCCCCGTCGACCCAGGCGTAGTCGCAGCTGATCAGGCCCGTCTCCGGGTCGAAGGACGAGACGATCACCCCGCCGTGCGGCACGGCGTCGGCCAGCAGCTCGTGGAAGCGGTCGTAGACGCGCTCCAGCTCCAGCGTCTCGTTCAGGTAGCGCGCAGCCGCAAGCAGCAGCTCCGCAGTGGCATCCCCCGAATGACGACCCACTTCTCCCTCATGATGCCCTAGTTGTGTTCGAAAGTCTCGCCGTGCCACTGGAAGGGAGGATCGTGGCGCTGGAGCCGCTCGGCCCGCAACACACCGAGGGCCTGCGCGAAGCGGCGGCCGACGACCGCATCTGGCGCTGGATGGTGACCCGCGACGTCGAGGCCTGGATCGCGGACGCGCTGCGGACGGCGGGCGACCGCCAGCCGTTCGCGGTGCTCACGGGCGGCGAGGTGGTCGGCTCGACGAGTTACATGTCGCTCGCGCCGGAGCATCGGCGGCTCGAGATCGGAAACACGTGGATGAATCCGTCGACATGGGGCACGGGCGCGAACGTGGAGGCCAAGTACCTGCTCCTCCGGCACGCCTTCGAGGAGCTTGGCTGCCTGCGGGTCGAGTTCAAGACGGACGCGAAGAACGAGCGCGCGCGGGAGGCGCTCGCGGCGCTGCCGGCGGAGTTCGAGGGCATCCACCGCCGGCACATGCTGGTGCGCGGCGGCGAACGGCGCGACTCGGCCTGGTACGCGGTCATCGACGACGACTGGCCGGCGGTGCGCGTGGCGCTCGAGCGCAGGTTGTCGCGCAAGACGCGGGCTGCGTGAGGGCGCCGCGCGGGTACCATGCTCGCGCCCGGTATCCGCTGCGGAACTGGAGCTTTCGATGGTGAAGAGCGTGAACGTGATCGGTCGCGGCCGCGTCGGGTCGGCCGTCGCTGCGCGGCTCGAAGAGCGCGGCGTCGAGCTGCGCGAGGACGCGGAGCTCACGCTCCTCTGCGTGCCGGACACGGCCATCTCGGACGCGGCCCAGGGACTGTCACCGGGACACGGCTGGATCGCCCACGTCAGCGGCGCGACGCCGCTCTCCGCGCTCGACCCGCACGAGCGGCGCTTCTCGCTGCACCCGCTGCAGACGTTCACGCGCGAGCGCGGGCCCGAGCAGCTCGACGGCGCCTGGGCGGCCGTCACCGCCGAGACGGAGGAGGCCCGGAAGCTCGGCTTCGAGCTCGCGCGCCTGCTCGGGCTTCAGCCGTTCGAGCTCGAGGATGCCGACCGGCCGCTCTACCACGCGGGCGCCGTCGTCGCCTCGAACTACCTGGTCGCGCTGCACGAGGCTGCCGCCGGCCTCGTCGCCGCCGCGGGGGCGCCGCCCGAGTCGCTGGAGCCCCTGATGCGCCGCACGATCGAGAACGGCTTCGAGCTCACGGGCCCGATCGAGCGCGGTGACTGGGAGACGGTCGAGGCGCACCGCGCGGCCATCCGCCGCGCGCGGCCCGACCTCGAGGAGCTGTACGACGTGTTCGCGGAGGCGATCGCGCGGTGAGGATCGCCAGGACGGCGGCGGAGCTTCGGCTCGAAGGCGAGGTCGGGCTCGTGCCGACGATGGGCGCGTTCCACGAGGGCCACGTGTCGCTCTTCCGGGCGGCGCGCGCCGAGAACGAGGCCGTCGTCGCGAGCCTGTTCCTCAACCCGGCGCAGTTCGCGGACGGCGAGGACCTCGAGACCTACCCGCGGAACGAGGAGCGCGACGCCCGCATCGCCGAGGAGGCCGGCGTGGACGTGCTGTTCGTCCCCCCGGCCGAAAAGATCTACCCGGAGGGCTTCCAGACCTGGGTCGAGGTGGAGCGGCTCGGCTCGATTCTCGAAGGCGAGCACCGGCCCGGCCATTTCCGCGGGGTCGCCACCGTCTGCCTGAAGCTCTTCAACCTCGTTCGCCCGCGGCGCTCCTACTTCGGGCAGAAGGATGCCCAGCAGGCCGCGGTGGTGAAGCGGATGGTGCGCGACCTCGCCGTTCCGGTGGAGATCCGCGTCCTCCCCACGGTCCGCGACGCCGACGGGCTCGCCCTTTCGTCGCGCAACGCGCACCTCTCCCCCGAGGAGCGGCAACGCGCGCTGGCGCTCCCCCGGGCGCTCGCTGCGCGCGACCGCAGCCTCCTCGACGGGCTCGAGGTCGACTACTTCGAGGAGGCCGATCTCGAGCCGCGGGTGCTCGCCGCCGCAGTGCGGGTCGGCCGAACCAGGCTCATAGACAACGTCGTCATCGAAGGAGAGACCGCATGAGCAAGTACGCGTCCTGGACGCACGGCAAGCTGCCGCTGACCGAGCTCGCCGAGCTCACGGCGCGCGGCCAGAAGCTGGCGATGGTGACCGCCTACGACTTTCCCAGCGGCCGGATCGCCGACGAGGCCGGCGTCGAGCTCGTGCTCGTCGGCGACTCGGCCGGGATGGTCGTCCTCGGCAACGACTCGACGGTGCCGGTCACGATGGACGAGCTGCTGATGCTGGCTCGCGCGGTCACGCGCGGAGCGAAGCGGCCGCTCGTGATCGCCGACATGCCCTTCGGCTCGTTCCAGGTCTCCGACGAGGGCGCGGTCGAGAACGCGGTCCGCTTCGTCAAGGAGGCGGGAGCGGACGCTGTCAAGCTCGAGGGCGCAGGCCCCACGCTCTCCCGGGTCCAGGCGATCGTGGGCGCGGGCGTTCCGGTGATGGGTCACGTCGGCCTGACACCGCAATCGGCGACGATGCTCGGCGGTTTCAAGGCTCAGGGCCGCACCGCGGCCAAGGCCGAGCGGCTGTACGAAGACGCCCTGGCGCTCGAGGCCGCGGGCTGCTTCGCGATCGTGCTCGAAGCGGTGCCTGCACCCGTCGCGGCGCGGGTGACGGAAGCGCTCGAGGTTCCGACGATCGGCATCGGCGCCGGCGCGGGCTGCGACGGGCAGGTGCTGGTCTGGCACGACCTGCTCGGCCTCTACGAGGGCAAGGCCCCGCGCTTCGTCAAGCGCTACGCCGACCTTGCCGCCGAGGCGAAGCGCGCGCTCGAAGCGTATGTCGACGACGTGCGCGAGGGCCGCTTCCCGGAGGAGCAGCACACGTACGCGATCCCGGACGAGGAGCTAGCGGAGTTCGAAGCGTGGCTGGCGGCGCACGAGGGCGCGCAGGCCCATCACGACTAACGCGAGCGACCAGCCGACAAACGCGAGCTCGAGCACGACGAAGAAGGCGTTTCCCGTGCCGTGGTCGGAGCCGCCGCTGCGGAAGAGGTCTTCGCCGTAGACCGCGAGCCGCAGCGGCCAGACGACGAACAGGGACAGCGCGATGGGCGCGGCGGCGAACGCGAGCAGGTGGCGCGACTGCCGGTAGGTGACGCCGCCCGTGATGCGCGTGAGCGCGTACAGCACGAGGCCGCCGACGAAGTACAGGCCGGCGCCGTAGAGGCTGCCGGTGATGAAGGCCCAGATCGCCACTTCGAGCCCGTCCTCCGCATGCGGGCCCTTCACGTCCATCACTCGGCCCGCGACCGGCGTCCAGAGCACCGAGGCGACCCCGGCCAGCAGGACGAGCGCCAGCACCGCCTCGCTGCGCGCGCGGGCGGAGGCATCGGAGTCGTCGCGCAGCGCCACGAGCACCTCGTGCGGCCGAACCAGAACGAAGACCGCTCGCCTCAGCCAGACCCGCTCGTCGGCGGCCGGCGCCCCGTAGCTAGCGGGAGCTGCCATGCCCTTCAGGCTAGTGCGAGCGAGGCCGGTTCGGGAGGCTGAGCGTCAGCGGAAGCTAGGCCGCCGCGGGCTGCCGCGTCCGGAGGATCTGGCGCAGGTACTGCCCCGTAGCGGAACCCTCGACCTCGGCGACGTCCTCGGGCGTGCCGGTCGCGATCACCTCACCGCCGGCCTCGCCGCCTTCCGGGCCGAGGTCGACGATCCAGTCGGCCTGCTTGATCACGTCGAGGTTGTGCTCGATGACGAGCACGGTGTTGCCCGCGTCCACGAGCCTCTGCAAGACCTCGAGGAGCTTCTCGATGTCGGCGAAGTGGAGACCCGTGGTGGGCTCGTCGAGGATGTACAGCGTCCGGCCGGTCGCGATCTTGCCGAGCTCCTTTGCGAGCTTGACCCGCTGGGCCTCGCCGCCGGAAAGCGTGGTCGCGGGCTGGCCGAGCTTGACGTAGTCGAGCCCGACGTCGTGCAGCGTCTGCAGCCGCCGCCGCAGCTTCGGGATCTTGGCGAAGAAGCGCAGCGCCTCCTCGACCGACATCTCGAGCACGTCCGCGATCGACTTGCCCTTGAACCGCACCTCGAGCGTCTCGCGGTTGTAGCGCTTGCCGCCGCAGGTCTCGCACGGCACGTAGACGTCGGGCAGGAAGTGCATCTCGATCTTGATCGTCCCGTCGCCCTTGCAGGTCTCGCAGCGGCCGCCGCGCACGTTGAACGAGAACCGTCCCGGCTTGTACCCGCGCACCTTCGCCTCCGGCGTCAGCGAGTAGAGCTCGCGGATCGGCGTGAAGATGTCGGTGTACGTGGCCGGGTTCGAGCGCGGCGTGCGGCCGATCGGCGACTGGTCGATGTCGATCACCTTGTCGAAGCACTCGATCCCCTCGCAACCGAGGTGGTCGCCGGGCTTGACGCGCATCCGGTGCAGCCGGTTGGCGAGCGCCTTGTAG
>JBKPFI010000004.1:0-1601 GCA_046728775.1 Actinomycetota bacterium
GCGCGAGCACCCGCGCTCGCGCGAGCTCGCCGGCCGTGCCCGCGCGTCGCTGCTCTCGGGCGTGCCGATGCCCTGGATGGTGCGCTGGCCGGGCGGCTTCCCGGTCTTCGCCGCCGAGGCGCACGGAGCCCGCTTCCGCGACGTCGACGACCGCGAATACGTCGACTTCTGCCTCGGCGACACGGCCGCGATGACGGGGCATTCGCCGCCGCCGACCGTCCACGCCGTCGCGGAGCAGGCGGCCCGTGGGATCACTCTGATGCTGCCGAGCGAGGATGCTCTCTGGGTGGGAGCCGAGTTGACGCGGCGCTTTGGCCTCGCGCGCTGGCAGTTCGCGCTCACCGCGACAGACGCGAACCGCTTCGCGATCCGCCTGGCCCGGGAGCTCACCGGCCGCCCGAAGATCCTCGTCTTCAACTGGTGCTACCACGGCTCGGTCGACGAGACCTTCGCGACCCTCGACCGCGGCCAGGTGATCGACCGCGAGGGGAACGTCGGGCCGCCGGTGCCGCTCGCCGAGACGACGCGCGTCGTGGAGTGGAACGACGCCGAGGCGCTCGAGCGTGAGCTCGCTCACGGCGACGTGGCCTGCGTCCTCACCGAGCCGGCGCTCACCAACGTCGGCATCGTCCTCCCGGAGCCGGGCTTCCACGACGCGCTGCGCGCGGCGACGCGTGCGGCCGGGACGCTGCTGATCGTCGACGAGACCCACACGATCTGCGCCGGCCCCGGCGGCTATACGGCCGCACACGTTCTCGAGCCAGATCTGCTCACGATTGGCAAGCCGATCGCCGGCGGGATCCCGGCCGCGGCGTACGGCTTCTCGGCGGAGGTGGCGGAGCGGCTGGAGGCGATGCTGCCCGCGGACGAGCGCGCCGACGTGGGCGGCATCGGCGGCACGGTCGCCGCGAACGTGCTCTCGCTCGCGGCGACGCGCGCAACGCTCGCCGAGGTGCTGACGGACGACGCCTTCGAGCGGATGATCGCCCTGGCCAAGCGCTTCGAGGGCGGCGTGGCCGAGGCGATCGGGCGCCACGCCCTGCCGTGGCACGTGACGAGGCTCGGCTGCCGCGTCGAGTACCTGTTCCGTCCCGAGCGTCCGCACAACGGCGCCGAGGCCGCGGCGGGCGCCGATCCGCTCCTCGACCGGCTGATCCACCTCTACGCGCTGAACCGCGGCATCCTGCTCACGCCCTTCCACAACATGGCCCTGATGTCACCGGCGACGACCGAAGCCGACGTCGACCTCCACACGAAGATCTTCAGCGAGGCGGCGGCGGAGCTCGCCTGAGGAGCTTCGGGCGACGCGTCGCCGCCGAGATCGCGAGCCACAGGACGCCGGCGCAGGCGGCGCCGAGGTACCAACCGCCGAGCACGTCGGACAGCGGGTGCCAGTCCTCGTAGACGAGCGCGAGCCCGAGAGCTGCCGTACCGAGGATCCCGAGAACGACCGTCGGCCTGCGGAAGCGACTCGGCCACGCGATCAGGATGGCCGCGGTCGCCAATGCCGTAAATCGTGCTGCGTGGCCGCTGGGAAACGAGGCGTTCGGGTTCGGTCCTTCGAACTGCTCCTTCAGCAGCGGAGTGGCGATCACGATCGT
>JBKPFI010000061.1:0-8955 GCA_046728775.1 Actinomycetota bacterium
ACACGACCGGGACTTCGAACCAGACGCCGAGCGGGCATTGCGTCTGGCAGTTCGGCGGGACCCACATCAAGGGTACGACCAACACGTTCGGCGGCAACTCGACCGCGGAGTTCGGGCCGCTGCTGTTCAGCTTCTACCCGAACCCGAACCCGGCGATCCGGCTCCGGACGAACAACTTCCGGAACGTCCTCGACACGAACCCCTGCCCGGCCTAGCCGCGGCGCAGCCACCATCGACCGAAGAGCGCCCCCCGGGGCGCTCTTCGCGTTACCGGATCCGAATGCGCCGCACGTTCGACCAGCGCGACAGGCATGGCTTGCGCGGCATGCAGTCCGAGACGACGACGCCCGAGACCTCGATGTAGTAGCGCCCGCGCGGCAGCGCGTGCCTCGTCCGCGCCCGGTAGCCGGTCGCCGTCTTCACGGCGCGAAGCGGCTCGTCGAGGCGGACGTTGGCGGTGACGAACTTGCCGTTGTCCATCGTCGCGCTGCGCGTGGCGACGAGGATCCTCCCGGGCGCGAGCTCGCCGAGCGCGAACGTGACGACGACGTGCCGTTGCCGGGGTACTGCGGAGCGGAGGTTGGGCAGCGGCGACGCGGCACCGGCGAGAGAGGTGACCAGCGCCGCCGCGAGCGCGGCTGTCCCAGCCGACACGGCGCAGGTCCTCATGAGCGCGCGAAAGGGTAACAAGCCGCGGCTCTTGTCCTCAGGCGGTCTGCGCCGCGGCCTCCGCCCGAGCCGAGCGTGCGGCGCGGCGGGCCGTACGCAGCGGTTCGGGGGTCCGCCACGTGCTGTGCGCCAGGACGAGCTCGGCCGCAGCTTCCACATCGATCCGCCAACCTGCGTGCACCGCGAGTGGCCGCGTCCCCGCCCGTGTGCGGAGCCAGCAGCCTACGACCTCGCCGTCGAGGAGCAGCGGCGTGCGTGCGCCGCGCTCGTCGGGCGGCCACTCGCCGGTGGCTACCAGCGGGCGATGCGTCGCGCCGAGCGTCGGTAGCCCGAGCATCGCGCCGAGGTGCAGCGCGAGCCCGGCACGGCGTGGATGGTCGCGGCCCGTTGCGTCGACGATCAGGGCCTCGGGAGGCTCCGGCAGTGCGCGCACGGCGGCCTCGAGCAGCGGTCCCTCCCGGAGCGCGAGCAGCCCGGGCTCGTACGGCGCGCCGGCGAAGCCCTCGGCGACCGCGCCCCGTCGGTCTGCGAGCGCCGCGGCCGCCCAGCCCCGGTCTCCCTCCGCGCCGGGCCCGCGCTTCCCGCGCGGGAAGCACACGAAGCACGCGCCCACGAGCGGCGCGCCTCCCGGCTGCCACGGCTTTGGGGTCGCGTGGGCGAGCTCGGCTTGAAGGGCCCGAAGCTCCTCGGCGGTCGCCGGCCAGCTACGCCGCTGCACCCGCACATATCGTACGCCCGCATGCCCGAAGGGGACTCGCTCCATCGCGCCGCACGCAGGCTGCAGGTGCTCGTCGGCGAGCGCGTCGCGGTCGAGACGCCGCACCCGCGCGCGGCCGCCGAGCGCGTGGCGGAGCGCCTCGACGGCCGGCGTCTGCTCGGGGTCGAGGCGGTCGGCAAGAACCTCCTCCTCCGCTTCGAGGGCGGCTTCGTGCTGCGCAGCCACCTGCGCATGACCGGGCGCTGGCAGATACGGGAGCGCGGCAGGGCCGGGCGTGGGACGCCGTGGCTCGTCCTCGCCGGACGCGAGCGGGAGGCCGTGCTCTGGAACGGCCCCGTGCTCGAGCTGACCGATCGCAGGACTCGCCGCCTCGGCCCCGACATCCTCGGCGACCCACCTGCGATCTCCGCGATGCTCGCGAACCTGCGGAGCGAGCATCCGAGCCGCGAGCTCGGCGATGCGCTGCTCGACCAGCGCCTCGTCGCCGGGATCGGGAACGTCTGGAAGGCGGAGTCGCTCTGGCGGGCTCGGCTGTCGCCCTGGATTCCTCTGGGCGAGGCGACCGACGAGGAGCTCGAGCGCGTCCTCGGCGAGGCGGCACGCCTGATGCGCTCGTCCGTCGACGGCCGGAACGGCGAGCGTGCCGTCTATCGCAAGGCAGGGCGTCCCTGCCCACGCTGCGGTGAGGCGATCCGGTCCCGCGGCCAGGGCGACGACAACCGCACCGCCTACTGGTGTCCCGGGTGTCAGCGGAGCGCGTGATCCGCCGGCGGACGGCTACGTGCTCGTTGCCGCGAAGGAGCACCGTGAACAGGTTGTCGACGACCTCTCGCTTGATGAGTACCTGGCGCTTCAGGGGGTCGTACACCGCGTGGGACGGGCGGTGTGCCACGCCGTTCCGACCGAGCGGCTCTACGTCCTCAGCCTCGGCAGCCGCGAAGGCAACAGCCACGTGCACTGGCACCTGGCACCGCTTCCGCGCGGTGTTCCGTTCGCGCAGCAGCAGCTCGCCGCGCTCGACACCGACCTCGGCCTCGACCTCGGTGACGACGCGCTCGACGAGCTCGTAGCCAGAATCCGCGCCGCACTTGCCGAGACCGGCGACCGCCGCGCCTAGCTCTCCACGTCGACCTGGAGCAACTCGCCAAGTCGTTGATCGCGAGCCGAGGGCACAGAGGAGGGGGCTCCTCGGCAGCGTAGGTGGAGCCGTGGCCGTGCGCGCCCCGCACCTCTACCGCTCGCTTCGCTGCTTCTGCCTTGCGGGGTTCTCGCTGCTCGCCGCGGACGTCGAGCAAGGCGCCGAGCTGCCGTTCGCATTCGAGGAGCACGCTTCCGGCGGGCCAGCGCCTCTGTACGAGTACCGGCCGCTGACGCGGGGGTACGTCGAGGCGCGCTTCGAGCGCCTGGGAGCGCTTGCCGACGCGAAGCTCGCGCTCGACGACCTGCGCCGCGAGCCGGCGGCCGCGATCTACGCCGCCGCCCACTCCGGCAAGGACGGCGACGCCCCGCTTCTCCGCACGATCCTGCTGCCGCTGCTGGCCGACGTGGCGCAGGCGTGCGGTGGCTTCGATTGGCGCGACGAGGCGTTCGACCGAGCCTACGGCGCGCTCGAGCGCTCGCTCTTCGGCTCGCGCCGCACCTATGCGGCGGTCGCGCCGCTCGTCGGGATCTCGCTCGGGGCGCAGCTCGAGCTCGGCGAGGGCCTGCGTTTGCGGCTCGCGGCGGCGGGCGAGCTCGCCGCGCACTGGCCCGAGGCGAGCGGACTGCTTCCGGCCGAGTTCGGCCGCGCACCCGACCGCTTGTGCGTGCTGGAGCTGGAGCGGGCACTGCCGCGGAACGAGCCCGAGCCGCCGGACGCAGCGGGCGAGCTCGGAGACGCGGTCAGCGCGCTGCGGCTCGCCACCGCAGCTCCCGTTGCCGCCGGGCCGGTGCTCTTCGAGCGGCTCGATTGGCGTCCGCTGGCGATCCGGCCGGCACTGCCGATCGCTGCGGCCGAGCCGCCGGGCGAGCCGACGCGGCTCGACGCATTCCGGGCGCGCCTCGCGTCCGACCTGCTTGCGCGCCTAACGCGGGCGGACGACGATCCAGAGTTCGCCGAGGCGCTGGACCGCTGGGAGCTTTCGCTGTTCGCAGAGGAGCCGTTCCGGTCGGAGCAGCTTCGCGAGGCGCTCGTTGCGCTGCTCGGCGGCGCAGACGGCCTCTGGGCGGCGGCCGTGCGCGCAGCGGTACTGCTCGGCGAAACCGGCCGCGATCGCGCCGAGCATCTCGACCGGCTCCGGGCTCTCGTCGCGGGCGAGCCGGTGGGAGGCGGCGCTGCCGACGCTGTCCGGAGGGCGGTGGTCGAGACGCTTGCTCACGGCGACCGCCGGTCGCTCGTGGCCTCACTCGACGAGGCGTTGCTCGGCGTCCGGCCGCGGCCGGCCGGCTACTTCGCCGCGCTCGCCTCCTAGCGGATCAGAGCGGAGCTTCTTCGGCTGGCACCGGCAGCACAGTCGCGCCGGGGCACGGCGTCGCCTCCGAGAGCCGCGCGGCGAGGGCGCCGCTCCCGTCGAGCCGCTGGTAGCCGTCGTGGACGCGGATGGGGAGGCACTCGTCCTCGCCGCCGCTTCGTTTCAGCCGGAAGAGCGCGACGAGCTCGTCCGACGCGACATCCGTGTCGACTTCGAGGCCGGGCTCGAGCTCACGGTGCATCCAGCTCGTGACGCAATCGTCGTTGTTGCAGCCGCGGACGGTGACCGTGGTCTGGGTGTCGTTGAGCAGCCGTAGCGTCACCATTGGGGTCGTGTCGGAGCCGGCGAGCCACGGCGCGACGAGGATCGCGCCGACAAGTGCCGTTCCGATCAGGACACCGATGGCGATCGCGACCTTGACGCCGCGCGAGAAGACGAGCCCGGTGTGCTCGCCCGGCGCCTGGAGGTCCGGATACGGGTCGACCCATGGCTCGCCCTTCTCGCGCGCCGCACGGCGGCTCTCCTGGCGCAGGTTCTGCTTGGCGGCGTACTCGAGGTTCGCGCGCCCGATGCGTGCGCGCTCGTCGCCGGCCGGGTCGACGAGGGCGGTCATGTCGAGGACGACGCCGAGGCCCTCCCGATCTCGGCGCTTCATGTAGCCGCGTCGCGCGCGGTCGAGGCTCTTCAGGGCGGCGAGGCGGTCGCCGCGGTCGATCGCGGAGCGCGCCTCGCCGAGGTCGCGGTCGGCAGTCGAGGCCACGGCGGGGAAGAACCGTATCCCTTTCGACACGGTCCAGACACACACGCGCGCGAAGGCCACGGCTACGGTCGCTGCATGGACGAAGCACGCGCGGTAATGCGGCGGTTGAGCCGGATCGAGACGCTCGAGCGCGAGGGCGCCCCAGCGCGTTCGCTGCTCGCCGAGGTGCATGCGCTGCTCGAGGAAGCGGAGGCGTGGGTCGCCTGCGAGCGCGACGGTGTGGACGCCGCGGAGGCGGCCCTCGAACGCTGCCGCGCGGCGCTTGCCGAGCCCGCGGTGGTTCGGTGAGCTCGAGCCGGGCGGGCATGATGAGGCGTGTCCTCGTCGGCCTCTGCCTCGGCGTCTGCTGCGGCTTCCGCCCCGCGTTACCGCGACGGCGTGCGCGCCGCCTTGGCGGTCGCGGCAACCGTTTGGTTCTTCGGCGCGTCGTTCGGCCTCGTCGCCCGCACGGCCGGCATGGGCGTGTCGGCGCCGCTCGTCATGTCGGCCACTACCTTCGCGGGCTCGGCGCAGTTCGCCGTGACGTCGATTCTCGGCGCCTCTGGTGGCGCCGTCGCGGCGATCGCTGCCGCCGTGCTCCTGAACGCCCGCTACGCGCCGATCTCGATCTCGGTCGCCCCGTACTTCCGAGGCCGCCGCCTGCGGCGGCTGACGGAGTCACAACTGATCGTGGACGAGTCTTGGGCACTCGCCAGCCGCGGCGATGGTCGCTTCGACCGGCGGATCCTGCTCGGAGCCGGGCTCCTCCTGTATGCGTCGTGGCTGAGCGGCACGGCCGTCGGAGTCCTGGCCGGGGACGCTCTCGGCGACCCGAAGTCGCTCGGTCTCGACGGCGCATTTCCCGCGCTCTTCTTGGCCCTGCTCGCACCGCAGCTTCGGGCGCCTCGGGCACTGGCGGCAGCGTTGCTCGGCAGCGCAATCGCGTTCGCGCTGATCCCGTTCACGCCGCCGGGAACACCGATCGTGGCGGCCAGCGCCGCGTGCCTGCTCGGGCTGAGGGCGCGACCGTGAGCACGGTCTGGCTGGTGGTGCTCGTGGTCGGCGTCGCCACCGTCGCGCTGAAGGCGACCGGGCCTGTCCTGTTCGGAGGACGCGAGCTCCCGGAGCCTGTGGCGAGCGTCGTCGCGCTCCTGGCGCCGGTCTTGCTCGCGGCGCTGGTCGTCACGCAGACGGTGGGAGGCGACAACGAGCTCGTCCTCGACGCGCGTCTCGCCGGAGTCGGCGCGGGAGCGGCCGCGATCGCGGCCCGTGCGCCTCTGCCTGCGGTCGTGGTCGCCGCCGCCGCTGCGACGGCGCTCTTCCGCCTGGTCGCGTGACGAGGTTCGTCCTGTCCCAGCCCTACATTCCGAGGAAGAACCGGCCCGAGACCACACACCGCGAGAACAAGGGGTTTTCGCGGAGGTATCGCTAGCATGAGAGCGAAGAAAGGGGCTCGATGGGGCTCGCACGCCTGCTTCCGCGTCCGGGAGTCCGGACCGACACCGCCAAAGGGCCGCCCTTGGGGCGCGTGATCTCGTTCGCAAACCAGAAAGGCGGCGTCGCGAAGACCACGACGACCCTCAATCTCGGCGTCGCGTTCGCGGAGCAGGACCTGAGGGTGCTCCTCGTCGACCTGGATCCGCAGGGGAACCTGACGATGAGCCAGGGCATGAACCCCGACACCATCGAGCGCTCGATGTTCGACGTCCTCGTCCATCGCCTGCCGATCCAGGAAGTGATCCACCACGCCGAGGTCGACCTCGCGGTCTCGTCGATCGACCTCGCCGGCGCCGAGCTCGCCCTCTCGAGCATGATCGGCCGCGAACGGGCGCTCGAGAAGGCGCTCGCGCTCGTGAAAGACAGCTATGACTACGTCCTCGTCGACACGCCGCCGTCGCTCGGCCTGCTGACGATCAACGCGCTGGTCGCCTCGCACGGCGTCATCGTCCCGGTGCAGTGCGAGTACCTCTCGCTGCGCGGGCTCGTGCAGCTCGAGAACACGCTTTCGATGATCCGCGAGAACCTCAACCCAGACGTCGCGATCGAAGGGATCCTCCCGACGATGTACGACAGCCGGACGCTGCATTCGCGCGAGGCGGTGGAGATCCTGCAGGAGAATTTCGGCGACCTCGTCTTCGACACGAAGATCCGCAAGACCGTTCGCTACGCGGAGGCCCCGGTGAAGGGCACCTCCGTCCTCAAATACGACCCCAGCGGCAACGCCGCCCAGGCGTACCGCGAGCTCGCGAAGGAGGTGCTCGATGGCGCGCAGGCGCGCGAGCATGCGTGAAGGCCCGCTCGCGGAGCTGTTCCGCGCGACCGAGGCCGCCCAGCGGCAGGCCGAGAAGGAAGGCCGCACCCAACCGGAGCCGGAGCCGGCCCTCGAGCAGGCATCGGCGCCCGCGGAAGCGGCGAAACCGAAGCCGTCGCCCGCAGAGCCGCCCGAGCAGACCGTCGAGCACGTCCCGGAGTGGGAGGAAGAGGCCGCGCCGGCGCCGCCTCCGCCGCCCTCCGAGCCCGTGCGGCTTCCGGAGCGCGCGCCGGAGCCGAAGCCGGAGCCTCCGCGCCCCAGCCTCGAGCCGCTGCCCGAGCCTCCGCCGCGGCTCCACCGCGTCCCGGAACCGGGCGCCTACATTGCCGTGATCCGAGTGGTCGGCGTGGGCGGGGCCGGCCTGAACGCGGTCAATCGGATGATCGACGCCGACATCTCGCAGGTCGAGTTCGTCGCGGTCAACACCGACATCCAGCAGCTCCAGACGAGCGACGCGCCGGTGAAGATCCACATCGGCCGGGAGCTCACCGAGGGCCTAGGCTCTGGCGCCGACCCCGAGCTCGGCCGGCGCGCGGCCGAGGAAGCCTACGACCAGATCAAGCGGGCCCTGCGCGGCTCCGACATGGTCTTCGTCACGGCCGGCGAGGGCGGCGGCACCGGCTCGGGCGCGGCTCCCGTGATCGCGCGGGTCGCGAAGGAGCTGGGCGCGCTCACGGTCGGGATCGTGACGACGCCGTTCAAGTTCGAGGGCACGCGCCGGCTGCGTCAGGCGACCGACGGCGTCGACACCCTGCGCGCGAACTGCGACACCGTGATCGTCGTCCCGAACGAACGGCTGCTCGAGGTGCTCGACCGCCAGACCTCGATGCTGGACGCCTTCCGCATCGCCGACGACGTCCTGCGCCAGGGTGTCCAGGGCATCTGTGACCTGATCACGCTGCCGGGCCTGATCAACCTCGACTTCGCCGACGTGCGCACGATCATGAAGGACGCGGGCACGGCGCTGATGGGCATCGGCTTCTCGGCCGCCGAGGAGGATCGGGCACGCGAGGCGGCCGAACGTGCGCTGCGTTCGCCGCTGATCGAGAACGACGTCGGAGGCGCAAGGGGCATCCTGCTCTCGATCGCCGGCGGCGACGACCTTTCGCTCTTCGAGGTGAACGAGGCCGCGGAGGTCGTGCGGCAGGCTGCGACCGACGACACGAACATCATCTTCGGCGCAACGATCGACGACCGCCTGAACGGCCAGGTGTGGGTGACGGTCGTCGCGACCGGCTTCGGAGCGCGCGCAGCGCAGCGGCGCCTGACGATGCGCGCCGAGGCGCCGGATGACGGGTCGCTCGAGCCGCCGAGCTTCCTGCGCCAATAGTGAGTACCCCTCCCAGCAATGGACGCCCGTCTCTCGCCCGCTATCACGCTGCGCCTGAGCCCTGCCTCGTCCTTGCGCAGGCTGCCAGCCTGCGCCGCGGCCGAGTGGGCGCTCTGGCTTGGTGCTAGCGACCGAGAGCCTGGGCACCATCACTGGAAGGGGCACTAACCGCTCTCTCGTCCTCTCGTATTTCGCCCCGAGTGGCCTGACGACGCTGCTCGCGGCCGTGGGCGAGACAGCCCTGCCGCCGGAGACGCGGGTCTACATCGGTACCTACGGCGTCAATCCCGAGACCGCCGACGCGGTCCACGAGCTGCCGCAGGGCCGCTATGCGCCGATGTTCTCCACCATGCCGGGCGCGTTCTGGGAGGGTCGGCGCCTCGACGACCGCGCCACCCGCAGACTGCTCGCTCGCAACCCGCGCTCCGGCCGCTATTCCGGCCCCTTGCCGGCGCTCCCTCAGCTGCTGCGCCTTGCCCCCGCGACACGCGTGCGCTGGGGCGTCGAGCTGGGCGCACGCTTTCGCGACGCGCTCCGCGAGCACCGGGTGACCGACACCTGGCAGCTGGACGAGATCGTCGCCGAATGCGCCGGGCGGCTGGGCCGGCCCTACCGCGAGCTGACGCGGGGCGTCCTCCGCGGGCTCGTCTTCGGCCGCCCCGTCCTCGGCGACACGCCGTACCGCGGGCTCGTCTGGTGGTCGAAGACGGCGCACGTGCTGGCCTCGCGGCGCCTCAC
>JBKPFI010000155.1:0-3613 GCA_046728775.1 Actinomycetota bacterium
CCATGCACTGGGCCCTGCAGTCGATCAAGCGGGGGAACCGCGCCGGCCTCCAGGCCGGCATGGTGCTGACCTTTGCCCTCGGGCTGACGTTCCTGCTGACGCAGATCCGCGAGTACTCGCGGATCGGCTTCGCGCCCTCGACTGACGCGTTCGGGACGGTCTTCTACTGCCTCACGGGCCTCCACGGCGCGCACGTCTTCGTCGGCCTGACGCTGCTGCTCGCGGTGATGATCCGCGCCTTCCGCGGCCACTACTCGCCGGAGGCCCACCACGGTGTCGAGATCCCCGGCATCTACTGGCACTTCGTCGACGTGATGTGGATCGTCGTCTTCACGACGATCTACATCCTCTGAGACGTGAAAAACCCGCTCAGGAGCGAAGCGGAGGCCTTCCAGTTCCTGCTCGGCGCCGTCGTCTACTTCGCGGCGATCGCGATCGCGGGCGTGATCAACGAATGGGCCGGGCTCGTCGTCTTCATCGTGCTCACGGCCGGAGTCGTGTGGTGGTGGCTGCGCGCTCGCCGGCTCGAGGCGCCGGAGCAGACCACGCACGTGCACCGCAGCGCGCCCGGCGAGCACCGCATCCTTGTGATCGCCAACGAGACCGTCGGCGGGGAGGCGCTGCGCGAGCGGATCGCCCAGCAGGGCCGCGGCAAGCGCGCGCAGGTTCTCGTCGTCAGTCCCGCGCTGAACACGCCGCTACGCCATTGGGCCTCGGACGAGGACCCGGCGCGGGCCGAGGCGCAGGAGCGGCTCCAGCGCAGCCTCGAACGGCTCGACCAGGAGGGGATCCAGGCTCGGGGAGAGGTCGGCGACGGGGACCCGCTGCAGGCGATCGAGGACGCGCTGCGGACGTTCGGCCCGGACGAGATCATCATCTCGACGCATCCCGAAGGTCGCTCGAACTGGCTCGAGCGCGGCGTTGTCACGGGCGCGCGCGAGCGCTTCGCGGTACCGATCACGCACGTGGTGGTCGACCTCGAAGCCGAGCGCGAGGACGCCGCGCGCTAGCTACTTCCCGGCGACCGAGGAAACGTATTTGGCCACGGCCGTGATCTGCTCGGGTGTAAGCACGCCCTTGAAGGCCGGCATTCCGCCGCCGCCGTTGATCACCTGCCTCTGCACGATCCCCTGCGCGGGCTTGAGCTGGTCGAGGTTGGGCCCGACGTTGCCGCTCGTCCCGGCGTCCTTGAGCGTGTGGCAGCTACCGCAGTTCGCGGCGAAGATGTCCTTGCCGGTCGTCGACTGCTTGCCCGTGACGGGCTTGCCCGCGACCGCCGCGACGTAGGCGGCAACGGCGTCGGCGTTCTCGCCGGTGACGAGGTTCTTCGGCATGGGCGGCCCCGCGAGCTCGATCTGGTCGCGCACGACCTGCTCGATCGTCTCCTGCTTGAAGCCCTGGTTGCGGGAGTAGGAGAACGCGTCGTCGAGGTTGGGGCCCTGCGTCCCGTGCGAGCCCGCGTCTGCGAGGGTGTGGCACCCGCCGCACTTGTCGAGGAAGAGCTTCTTGCCGCTGCTCTGGTCGCCGCCCTTCGCAATGCCGCCCGTCCCGCAGCCGGCCGCGAGCAGCGCGGTCATGAGGACGAGGACCGCGGCGCCGCCGCGCACTAGCTGGGAGCGGGTCCCGAGGACTGCAGCTGGGCGACGGCCTCGTCGCGCGTCGGGTGGATCGTGAAGACGCGGTCGAGGCCGGTGATCTCGAAGATCTTCGTGATGTTGCGGTCGCTGCACACGAGCGACAGCTGGCCGTCGTTCGTGCGCAGGCGCTTGACGCCGCCGACGAGCACACCGAGGGTTGTCGAGTCGATGAACGTCGTGTCCGAGAAGTCGACGACGACCTCCTTGGCGCCCTTGGCGATCACGTCGAGGAGCTGCTGCTTGAACTCCGGGGCGGTGTAGAGGTCGACCTCGCCCGAGAGCGAGACCACGTAGGCGTCGCCCGAAAGCTGCTCGGTCTTGATGTCGAAGTTCATTCCGCCAGGCTCCGGGCGCGAGTCTATCGCTGCGCCTGCAGGGACGTCTGCAGCTGCGCAAGGGTCTGGCGGACCGTGGCTGCGTTGGGGTTGTCGGGTGCGATCGTCAGGAAGCGCTTGTAGGCCTTGACCGCGGTCGCGACGTCGTTCGCGTTTTGGGCCGCGCCCGCCCACTGCAGCAGCGCGTTCGCCTCGTTGGAAGTCCCCTTCGCGGCGTCGACCGCCCGCTTGTAAGCCGACTCGACCTTCGAGTACGCCGTCGTGGTCGCGACGAACTGGTTGTTCAGGCGGGTCTGGAGCGCGCGCGAATACGGATCGGAGGTCAAGGCCTGTCCGAGCTGCGAGTTCGTGTCGAGCCCTGGCTGCGTCACGCTGTTCTGGAGGTAGGCGTTGAGGGTGCTCTGGTACCGGTCGGCCTCGCGGGCGGCCCGGGCGCTGTAGATCCCCGCGATCTGGTTCAGCACGTCGACGTTCTTCGGCGCCACCTGCTCGGCCTTCTTGAGCGTGGCGAGCGCCTGCGCCTCCTTCTGGTCGGCCTGGTAGAGGCCGGCGAGGTCGAGGTAGAGCGCGACGTCCCTGGGGTGGCTCGCGATCGCCTGCTGCTTGTCGTCGATCTGCGAGCTCGTCGAGCTCCCGCCGCCGCCGAACAGCTTGCCCTGCAGGATGTCCCCGATCCCGGTCGAGCCCGAGCCGACGCCCAGCACGACGAAGCCTGCCGCGAACACGACCGCGAGCAGCACGTAGATCACCTTCGCGTGCCGCCGCAGACGGGAGAAGAAAAGCTGCTCTTCCCAGCTCGGAGCCGCCTTCTTCTTGCGCTTGGGCTCCTCCCCCACGCGCGCTCGCTGCTTGCGTTGTGCCTGTGCCGCTCCTCTGGCCATGCCGCTACGGCACCGCTCGCGGTGCCGTTGTCAGGACGCGCGGGCTTTGCTCGTGCGTCCGTCTGAAATGACCGGTCGACAGGAGGGGCCTCATCATCAACAAGCCGCCCTAGGGTACCTGGCCTTCCAGGGCGCCGATGGCCCCCCAGTCGAAGCCCTCGGCGATCTCACGCAGGCGTGCTTTCGTCTCCTCTTCGCAGAGCGCGCCTTCGAGACCGGCCTCGTACGCCTCGCGCGGGTCGAGCCCGAGCGAGGCGGCGGCGCCGTAGTCCTTGGAGAGGTCGGTTGCGAACATCGCGGGGTCGTCGGTCGAGATCGAGCACCGCGCGCCTGCGGCCAGGAGCTGCGGCAGCGGGTGCTCGTCCAGCGTCGCGACTGCGCGGGTGCGCAGGTTCGAGATCGGACAGATGTCGAGCACGATCCGCCGGTCGGCGATCTCGCGCAGCAGCCCCGGGTCATCGGCTGCGCGGATCCCATGCCTGAGCCGGTCGGCTCCGAGCTCCTCGAGCGCTCCGCGGACCGAAGGCGGCCCCGCAACCTCGCCCGCGTGCGGCACCGACGCGAGGCCGAGGTCGCGCGCCAGCGTGAAGACCGGCACGTACGGCTCGGGCGGGTACCGGACCTCGAGCCCGCCGAGCCCGACCCCGACCACCCCGCGCTCGCGGTACTTCGCGGAGTAGCGCACGACCTGCTCGGCCTCGTCGAGCGGGCAGCCGCGGTGGATGTCCGGCGTCAGCCGTACCTCGACCCCGTGCAGCTC
>JBKPFI010000389.1:0-5649 GCA_046728775.1 Actinomycetota bacterium
CAGCCCGGCCTCGCGCGGAGCCACCTGGGCAAGTGCGGCGATCGTCACCGGCACGAACGCGAACGCAAGGCCGAGGGCGAACGTGATGTAGGCCGGAAGTAGGTCCGGCCAGTAGTGACCGTCGACCGGGATCTGCGTGTACCAGCCCATGGACGCGGCGAGGACGAGCAGCCCGATGACGATCACCGGCATCGGGCCGAAGCGGGTCGTGAGCGCCTGTGCGACGCCTGCCCAGATGACCGTCGTCCCTGCCGTCGCCAGGAAGGTCACTCCGGTCTCCAGCGCGGACCAGCCCAGCACCTCCTGCACGTAGAGGGTGAGGACGAAGAAGTTCGCGAAAATCACCGCGCCGAGTAGGAAGCCGACGACGTTCGCACCGAGCAACGAGCGGTTTCGGAAGATGCTCAGCGGCATCAGCGGCGCGCTGCTGCGCATCTCGATCGCGATCGAGATCAGGCCGAGCACGCCGGAGGCGATCAGCAGCAGGATCGTCCGCGCGGAGCCCCAGCCGACGTCGGGCGCCTTCGAAACCGCGTAGACCAGGATCGCGAGACTGGCAGTGATCGTGACTGCGCCGGCGGCGTCGAACTCGCGGTGGCCGAGATCGGCCCTGCTCTCGGGGACGAACCGGAGCGTCAGCAAGAAGACCAGCACACCGACGGGGACGTTGACCCAGAAGATCCACTCCCAGCCGAGGTACTTCGTCAGGATCCCGCCGAAGAGCACACCGGCCGCCGCCCCGGAGCCGCCCAGCGCGCCCCAGATTCCGAGGGCCTTGTTTCGCTCGGCGCCTTCCTCGAAGGTCGTCGTCACGATCGAGAGGGCGGCGGGGGAGATGATCGCGGCGCCGAGGCCCTGGGCCGCGCGGGCGCCGATGAGAACGCCCGCGCTGTTCGCGAGGCCGCAGACGAGCGAGGCGATGGTGAAGAGGACCAGGCCGACGATGAAGATGCGTTGCCGTCCGAGGATGTCGGCCATCCGCCCGCCGAGCAGGAGGAAGCCGCCGAAGGTGATCGCGTACGCCGTGAGCACCCACTGAACCGTGGTCTCCCCGACGTTGAGATCTCTCTGGATCGACGGGATCGCGACGTTGACGATCGCGACGTCGAGGACGGTCATGAAGAAGGCGGCGCCCACGATCGCGAGCGTCAGCCAACGGCGGTCGGCGGCAGGGCTCATCTTCCTCCCTTGGGTCGTTTCGCTGCTCGAACGCCCGTCTGCGGCGGCCTATTCCACGCGGCCGCACCGGGCCGGAACGTGCTTCGCGCCAGCCTAGCTTCGGCACGCTCTCGGCACAAAGCCGTGACCATTCGTGCGCTTCGCGCGACTACGCTGTCCGCGGGGGAAAGGCACCGGGGGTCCCCCGGGGGCAAAGGTTCTGTGGCCTGCGGCACGCAGCGCTCGCGCGCGGTTCTCGCGTAGGTTTTCGCGCCGTTTGCGAGAAGATTCTCCCGTGCCTAGCCACGGATCGCTGGCCGTTTGGCGGGGCGGTCGGCGGTCTCTGACGCGCCGGGCCGCAACCCTTTGGGCCTTGCTCGCGCTCGGCGCGTTGGCCGCCGTCCTCGCGGGAACGCCCGGCGCCGTCGCGGGTAAGGGCCGCGGCGACCCCTCAGACTGCCGGCGGCTGCACTCCGGCTCCGCCTACCGGGACGCCGTCCTCAGCGCGCTCGCCTCGAAGCAGGACGTTTGGGGCAACGAGCTCCTCAGCTCGGCCCAGGGGCCGACCTACTCGGGCGTTCGGCGTTACCTCCACCCGCTGATGCTCGTCGGGCGTCCGGCGGGGCTGCGGCCCACGCGCCTCACCGACTCGGGCGTCTACTACCTCGCCTTCGGGCAGCCGCGCGGGCCGAACGGGGCGGGCCGGGTGCAGCTCCATGTCGCCGACGGCAGCCAGGTCGTCTCCCAGCGGGCCGACGGGCCGCGCCTCACCGTGGGCGTCGGCGCACGAGGGGAAGAGCGTTACGGCGGCTGCCTCGCTCGCCTCGGCACGCCACGGCTCTACGGCGGCTACCTGCCCATCCTCAAGACCCGCTACGTCGATGCCAATGGGGTGCGCTACCGGCAGGAGTCCTTTGCGGCGCGGATCCCGCAGACGAGGGCGCTCGTCAGCTTCGTGAGGCTTTCGGCCGACCCGCGCGGGTCGCGCGTGCGCACAACCGTCCTCCGGTTCACGCCCTCGCTGAAGAACCTGCGCGGCGCCGGAACGCGGCTGCGCCAGGGGCAGCGCGCGCGGCTGCTCTTCAGCCGGGGCGGGAGGTTCGACGGCGACTCGCTCGTCTACCGCCTGCGACGGCCGCGCACCGTCTACGTTGCGTGGCTCAACGAGCCGCGCCCGACGCGCGCGGTCCGGCTCGGCCGCCTGGCCTACAGCCAGGCGAAGCGGTTGCTGATCGCGTTCTGGGAGCGGCGCCTCGCGACGGGCGCGCAGCTCGTCGTCCCGGAGAAGCTCGTGTACGACGCCGAGCGGAGCCTTCTGATCCAGAACCTGACCCACTCCTGGCGCTACAGCCTCGGCAACTCGTACGAGCGCTTCACCTGGGAGCTGATCGACGTCGCGGAGGTGATGGGCGCCTACGGCTGCCGCGGCATCGAGCGTGCGATCCTGAACGCCTCGCTGCATTCGCCGACGTACTTCCCGAACCGTGCGAAGGGCGAGCAGATGGCCGGCGCCGCGGACTACTTTCAGCGCTTCGGCGACCGGGGGTACGTCCGGCGGTTGACGCCGCGGTTCGCCCGGTACGTGAGGGGGTTCGAGGGTCAGCTCGCCGGCAGCACGACCGGCCTGCTGAGACGCGAGCGCTACGGTGCGGACCTCTCTCACAAGGTCTACGGGCTACACGCGCAGGTGCTGGCGCTCCAGGGGCTTCGCGCCATGGCCGGCGTGTGGGCCGCCACGGGGCGACCGCTGGTCGCCGACGAGGCGACGCAGGCGGCGAACCGGCTCGACGCCGGTCTACGCGCCGCCGTGGCAGGCGCCCAGACGCCGCTCCCGGACGGTTCGCTCTTCGTCCCGATCGAGCTGGTAGACGGCCTGGAGCGGCCGTACGACTCGCTCACGACCACGAAGCGCGGCAGCTACTGGAACCTCGTGATGCCGTACGTGCTCGCCTCACGCTTCTTCGCCCCGGGCGGCCCGGAGGCGACCGGGCTGCTCCGCTACCTGCTCAATCACGGCTCCCGGTTCCTCGGGCTCGTGCGGTTCGCCCCCCACACTGGTGTGACGAACCCCGGCTACCAGATGCCCGGCTCCGACGACGTCTACGGCACCAACGTCGCTCGCTTCCTCGCCGACAACCACCGGGCCGACCTGCTGCTGCTCAGCCTCTACGGCAAGCTCGGCGCGGGGATGACGGTGCGCACCTTCGTCGCGGGGGAGGGGTCGACGATCGGGCCGGTCCGCGGCGCGTACTACCGCTCGATGCATCGCCCGCCGAACAGCGCGAACAACGCCTTCTTCCTCGAGGCGCTGCGCTTGACGCTGGTCCACGAGACCGCAAACGGGCTCGAGCTCGCGTACGCCACCCCTCGCAGCTGGCTGGCACCCGGCAAGCGCATCGCGGTTCGCCGCCTGGACACGACGTTCGGGCCGCTCTCGTACTCGCTCGAGGCGCGCGCTTCAGAGGTCAAGGTGCGGCTCGACGTCCCGCCCAGGCTCGACGGACCGCTGCGGCTTCGCCTGCGGCTGCCCGCGGGCGAGCGCCTCGCGTCTGTCAGGGCCAACGGGAAGTCCTTCGAGCGCTTCGCGGCGCCGGACACGCTCGACCTCACCGGCATGACGGGCCACGTGGAGCTCGTGGCTCGGCTCAGTGGCGGAAGTGGCGCCGGTGGGTGAAGACCTGCGTTGCGCCTGCCCGCTCGATCGCCTCGGTCACCTCGGCGTCACGCTTCGAGCCGCCGGGCTGGATGACGCCGGTCACGCCCGCCGCGAGGGCTAGCTCGGGCCCGTCGGCAAACGGGAAGAACGCATCCGAGGCCATCACCGCGCCCGGGGTGGAATGGCCGTGCTCGCGCGCCTTCTCGAGCGCGATCCGCACCGCGTCGACGCGGCTCATCTGGCCGGCCCCGATGCCGATCGTCTGCAGGTCGTGCGCGAGCACGATCGCGTTCGAGGTGACGTGCTTGCAGACCCGCCACGCGAAGAGCAGGTCGCCCCAGGCCATCTCGCTGGGCGAGCCGCAGACGACGTCCATCGTGTCGCGCTCGTCGATCTCGGAGTCGCGCTCCTGGACGAGCAGCCCGCCGAGCACGCGGCGGTAGTCGCGCTCGCCGGGATTCGAAAGGCGCCGCTCGCGGTCCTCGAGGATCCGCGTCGCCGGCTTGCGGCGCAGCAGCTCGAGCGCCGCCGGGTCGAAGCCGGGCGCGAACAGGACCTCGACGAACTGCTCCGCGAGCCGCTCCCCGAGCGCCTCGGTCACCGGCCGGTTGAGCACGACCACGCCGCCGTAGGCCGAGACCGGGTCGGCCGCGAGCGCGCGGTCGTACGCCTGCTCGATCGAGCCGGCGACCGCGACGCCGCACGGGTTCGCGTGCTTGACGATCACGCAGGCCGGCAGCTCGAACTCGCGCGCCAGGAGCCGCGCCGCCGAGAGGTCGTTCAGGTTGTTGAACGAGAGCGCGCGCCCGTGTAGCTGCTCGACGCGCGAGAGCAGGTGCCGCCGCGCGCTGCGCTCCGAGTAGTAGGCCGCGCTCTGGTGCGGGTTCTCGCCGTAGGCGAGCTCCAGCTCCTTCTTGAACCCGGGGAGAAACGCCTCGGGGAAGGCCTCCGGGGCGGTGAACCAGCTCGAGATCGCCGCCTCGTACGCGGCGGTGAGGCCGAACGTCTCGGCGGCCAGGCGGCGGCGAAAGTCGAGCGAGAGATCGTTGCGCGCGTGCAGCTCGAGCAACACCTCGTCGTAGCGCTCCGGCCGGCAGACCGGCGCGACGTGCGCAAAGTTCTTCGCCGCGGCGCGCAGCATCGCCGGGCCGCCGATGTCGATCATCTCGACCGCGTCCTGCTCGCCGACCGCGCGGCGCGAGACGACGTCCTCGAACGGATAAAGGTTGACGCACACGAGGTCGAACGGCTCGATCCCGTGCTCGTCGAGGGCGGCGTTGTCGTCGGGGCGGTCGCGGCGCGCGAGGATCGCCGCGTGGATGCGCGGGTGGAGCGTCTTGACGCGCCCGCCGAGCAGCTCGGGCACCTCGGTCAGCTCCTCGACGGGCGTGACCGCGATCCCGTTCTTCTCGAGGAACGAGGCCGTGCCGCCGCTGGCCACGAGCTCCACGTCCAGCTGCGCCAGCCCGCGCGCGAACGGCTCCAGGCCCTTCTTGTCGTAGACGGAGATCAGCGCCCGCCGGATCACGCGATCAGCTCGCGCACCACCCGCGGCAGGAGCCGGTGCTCGACCGCCTGGACGCGGGCCTTGAGCGTGTCGGCGTCGTCCGAGGGGAGGACGGGAATGCGCTCCGCCGCGATCACCGGGCCGGTGTCGACGCCCCCGTCGACGTTGTGGACCGTCGCGGCGGTCTCGGGGACGCCCGCGGCGAGCACGTCGTCGATCGGGTGCGGCCCGGGGAACTGGGGCAGCGGCGCCGAATGCGTGTTCACGACCCGGCCGGGGAACCTCCGCAGGAAACAGGGCCGGAGGAGATGCATGTAGCCGGCGCAGA
>JBKPFI010000373.1:0-4353 GCA_046728775.1 Actinomycetota bacterium
CACTCGCGCCCACCGGCGTCTGATCCTCAGCGCAGCGCCCGCAGTGCGCGCACGGCTCGGCGGATCTCCGCGGGTGTGTTCAGGATGCTCGGCCCGACGCGGGCGTAGGTCGGCGTGTACGGCGTGACGGTGGCGACGATGCCGCGTCCCGCGAGCCGCTCGACGACCTCCTGCGCGGGGAGGCCCCAAACCTCGAGGCAGACGAGGCCGGCCGAGAGCGAGGCGTCGCGGGGCGTGTGCAAGGTGACGTGCGGCATCCCAGCGAGCGCCGACTTCAGCTGCGCGTTGAGCGCGTGCGTCCGTGCCGCGATGCGCTGTCTCCCGATCCGCTGCTGGAACCGGAAGGCCTCGGCCAGCGCCCAGCGGTGCTCGAACGAGTGGAAGCCGCCGGGGGTCATTGCGCTTCCCGACGTGCCGGTCGCGGTGAACGACGGGATCGTGTGCGTCACGTGTCGCCACGCGGTGGGTCGGCCCCAGACGAGGCCGGTCCCGCGCGGCCCGAAGAGCCACTTGTGGCAGCCGGCGACGAAGAAGTCGCAGCCGAGCGCGGGGAGTCGGACGTTCTCGATCCCGAAGCCGTGCACGCCGTCGACGCAGAGCAGGATGCGGTCGACCGCGCTGCGGCCGTGGTTCAGCGGGCGCAGGGCGTCGGCGATGCGCCGGATCGGCAGCTTCACGCCGGTGCTCGAGTGCACCCACGTGAGCGCGACGACGCGCGTGCGCGGAGTGACCGCGTTCACCACTCGGCGAACGATCGTGTCGGCAGACGCGGCCGCGCTGTCGTCGTACAGCCGGATCTTCCGCAGCGAGGCGCCCGTCCGGTCGGCCTTGAGCTGCAGCGCGTCGTGCGTCACGAAGAAGTCGTGCGTCGACGTAAGCAACTCCTGGCCCTCGCGCACATGGATGCCGTTGTAGAGCAGCGCAAGGCCCATGGTCGTGCTGTCGGTGAGGGCGATGTCGGCGGCGCGGGCGCCTGTGTAGCTCGCCCCCGCACGCAGGACCGCAGCCTCGCGTGCCGGCCATTGGCGGTGCAGGTAACCGACGGGATCGGCGTCGAGGGCGCGGCGGTAGCGATCGATCGCGCGCCGCACCGGCGCCGGGTGCGAGGCGAGCAGGAACGCACCGAGGTGCACGCGGTCGCGGCGGAGCCGGAACTGCGAGCGGACGTCCGCCCACGGGAGTGGCGCGAGTGGTTCGGCCTCGGCCCTCTCCGCGGCAGCGAGCGCCTCCGGCCCGAGCACCGCGGCTGCGGCGAGCGCCAGCCCGCCGCGCTCGAGGAAATGCCGACGGTCAAGCGCCACAGCCCTGCCGGATCGTAGCCAGCCGGGCCGAAAGCGCTAAGCGAGCGCTCTGCCGCGCGTCTCCCGGCCGAAGATCGCCGCCACGGCACCCCCGGCCGCCATCACGATCGCGATGAACGTCAGCGACCAGGTCGTGCTCCCCGTCGCATCGTTGAGGTGGCCGAAGATGTACGGCCCTGCGATCGCCGCCGCCTTGCCCACGCCCTCCATCAGCCCGAAGGCGCTCGAGCGCAGGCGCGTCGGGAACGTCTCGGACGTGTACGGGTAGACCGCGCCCCACGCGCCGAGGTTGAAGAAGCCGACGAAGAAGAGGGCCGTCACGTACACGGTCTGTGAGTCGGCCGCGGCGAACGCGTAGGCGGAGACGCCGCCAAGCAGCAGGAAGGCCGCGAGCGTCGGCTTGCGGCCCACACGCTCGACGAGCCAGATCGCCGCCGCGTAGCCCGGGAATTGCGAGAGCGCGCTCAGGGTCAGCAGTAGGTAGACGTCGACGTGGAAGGCCTTCTCGTCCTGCAGCACGAACGGCAGCCAGAGGAAGAGCCCGTAGTAGGAGATATTCAGCGCGATCCAGACCAGCGCCGTCGTCACCGCGCGGCCGCGCAGCCGCTCGGCGAACAGGTCACGCACAGACGAGCGGGGCTCCTCCGGCGTAGCGAACTCCCCCGGCTCGACCGGTCGTCCCGTGATCTCGCTCAAAACCGCCGCGGCTTCGTCGGAACGCCCTTGCCGCGCGAGGAAGTACGGGCTCTCAGGAAGCGTCCTGCGCACGACGAACGCCAGGAACGCAGGGAAGGCCGCCGCGAGGAAGAGGTAGCGCCAGCTCCAGTCCCCGAAGCGGTCGAAGGTCGGCCCGAGGAACACGTACGACAGCCCGGTGGCCACGAGCAGTCCCACCGGCCACCAGAAGTCGAGGAACACGAGCAGCCGTCCGCGCCGCTGGGGCGGCAGGTACTCGGTCAGCATCGACGGGTCGACGACGAGCATCCCGCCGAGGCCAAGGCCGGCGAGGAAGCGGAAGGTCATCACCGACCACGGCCCCCACGCGAGCGCGGTCAGGGCCGTGAACACCGCGTACCAGAGGATCGAGTACTGGAAGATCGCGCGCCTGCCGATGCGATCGGCCGCGCGGCCGAGCACGAGCGAGCCGCCCAGCGAGCCGGCGAGCGCGGCGCTGTTGACGAGCCCCTGCATCCGCCCGTCGAGGTTCCAGAGCCCGGCGAAGATCGGCGCGACGAAGCCGACGAGCAGGATCTCCATCGCGACGAAGGTCCAGGCCGCACCGGTGACGAGGATCGCCTTGCGGTGGAAGCGCGAGAGGCCGCCCTCGCGGAGGACCTCCTCGACGTCCCGTGTAGCGGGTATCGCGATGTCTGCGGTCGTCATCTTCGGTAGGTTTCCGACTGTGGGGCGAAAACCTCGGCGGGAGTCTACCAGGGCAAGACCTGCCCACGTCACGCTGGCGGTTGTCCTCCAGGTGCGTGACGGCCGCTTGCAGGTCCTGCTCTGGCAGCGGGCGCGCGAGCCGTTCCTCGGCGCGTGGGCCCTCCCGGGCGGCTACCTCGAGGCCGGCGAGACGCTCGAGGAGTCGATCCGCCGCCACCTGGCCGTGAAGGTCGACGTCCGCGAGCTCGCCCACCTGGAGCAGCTGGAGACCTTGAGCGACCCCGGGCGGAACCCTCTGGAATGGGAGCTCGCGACGGCCTACCTCGGGCTCGTTCCGGCCGACGTCGACCCTGCTGTGCCGGAGGACACCCGCTGGCATCCCATCTCACAGCTGCCCAAGCTCGCCTTCGACCACGGTGCGATCGTGCTCGCCGGGCGCGACCGGCTCCGGGCCAAGCTCTCGTACACCAACGCGAGCTTCGCGCTCGCGCCGCCCGAATTCGCGATCTCGGAGCTGCGCGAGCTGTACGTCGCGGCGCTCGGGCACGAGGTCTCGGCGACGAACCTGCAGCGCGTCCTGCTCCGCCGCGGCGTGCTCGTTCCGACCGGTGAGCACCGGGAGCCGGGCCGTGCGGGTGGCCGTCCCGCAGCGCTCTACCGGTTCCGCTCGCGGCGCCTGGAGATCACCGACCAATTCGCGGTGCTGAGACCCCCCTCCTGAGGGATGCCGTCCCCGGAGGCGCTGCCTATCTTGGGCCGAACGGGAGGGAGGAGGAAGGGGTCGTGTTTCGCTCGTTACTCGGCGGACTGGTCGTAATGGTGGCGCTGGCGCTCGCCTTCACGGCCGTGGCGCTCACGGTCGCGCTCAAGGGCTGACCGTCACGCGGACGGTCTGCACCGCGTTGTTCGCGTAGCCGCCCAGGTTCCACGGCGCGTCGAGCGGCTGCTCGTTGCCGGCCTCGTCTCGCGCACGTGAGCAGACGACGTAGTCGCCCGGCTCCGCGTCCCAGGTGAACGACCAACCGCGCCAGGCCCAGTGCTCCCCCGCGGGCTCGAGCTCCGCGGGCGCCCAGCTCGAGCCGCCGTCGACGCTCACGTCCACGGCTGTGATCGGCGCCACCCCGGACCACGCACGGCCCTCGAGCACCACCTCGCCCGCGGCCACCGTTCGGTCGCGCGTGAGGAACTCCGGGATTCCGGGCGGGACGAGCAGCGAGCGCGGCTGCATGCGCGAGAGCGGCTGGCCCTCCTCATCCTCGGCCTGGCGTAGCCGGTAGCCCATGGCGTTCTGGTAGCCGGTGAACGGCTCGTCGATCAGGTCGATGCGGGCGAGCCACTTGACGTTCGTCATCCCGTACCAGCCGGGCACGACGAGCCGCAGCGGAAAGCCGTGTTGCGGCGGCAGAGGCGCGCCGTTCATCTCGTAGGTGAGCAGCACCTCGTCGCGCAGGGCCTCCTCGAGCGGCAGCGCGCGCTGGAACGACTGCTCCTCGCCGCCCTCGACTCCGCGGTCGAGGCCGGTGAAGAGCACCTCGATCACACCCTCCCCCACGCCGGCCTCCTCGAGCAGCGGCCGCAGGTGAGTGCCACGCCAGCGCGCCGTGCCGACCGCTTCGAGCAGCCATGGCTGGCTGACCGGCCGCGGGTCGAGCCGGGCTCGGCCGTTGCC
>JBKPFI010000437.1:0-4139 GCA_046728775.1 Actinomycetota bacterium
GGGGACGTCCTCGACGTAGCTCTCGCCCCGGTTGAGCTGCTCGACGCGGTCCGGCTGGATGTCCACGAGCACGACGGAGTGGCCCGCGTCGGCGAAGACCTGCGCGAGCGGCACACCGACGTAGCCGGCCCCGACGATGGCAATCGTGGTCATGAAGGCCGAAGCGTATAGAGGGCGTCCGCGATTCTCGCCGCGGTGTGGCCGTCGCCGTAGAGCGGGGGCGCGTCTTCCGGAAACGCCGCCCGCGCCAGGACGCTGCCGAGCTCGTGCGGGTCGTCGGGGTCGACGAGCGTGTTCGCGCCAGCGAGCACCGTGTCGACCCATTCGGTCGACGGTCGCAGGGTCACGCACGGCACCCGCAGCCAGTAGGCCTCCTTCTGCAGGCCGCCCGAGTCGGTGACGACGATCTGCGCGCCCGCGACGAGCGCGAGCATCTCGAGGTAGCCGACGGGCCCGATCGGGTGCAGCCGGGGCGCGACTTCGATCCGGTGCTCGTCGAGCACGTGCCGGGTGCGTGGGTGCACTGGGAAGACGAAGGTGCTCGCGCTCTCGTTCAGCGCCTCGATCAGGCGGCGGAGACGCTCGGGCTGCGTGTTCGCCTCCCGGTGGATGGTCAGGACGGCGTACGGCTCGTCAGGGGCGTCGACCCGCGCCCGCTTGCGCGCGATCGGCGCGAACAGGCGCGTGGCGTCGGCCATCACGTCGCCGACGACCTCGGCGCGACCGTTCACGGCTTCCGCGGCGAGCTGCTCCCGCGAGCGCTCGTCCGGGGTGAACAGGAGTTGCGCCCGGCGGTCGGTCTCGATCCGGTTGCGCTCCTCGGGCATCGAGAGGTCGCCGCTGCGGAGGCCGGCCTCCACGTGTGCCAGGGGGACGTGTGCGTCGGAGGCCGCGAGCGCTCCCGCAAGCGTCGAGTTGGTGTCGCCGTAGACGAGCACCCAGTCGGGCCGCTCGTCGCGGAGCGGCCCGGCGATCGCCACCCGCATCTCCTCGGTGTCGGCCGTCCGCAGATCGACGGCGTAGCGCGGCTCCTCCAGACCGAGCTCCTCGAAGAAGATTTGCGAGAGCTCCCGGTCGTAGTGCTGGCCGGTGTGAAGCACGATCTCGTGGATCCCGCGCTCGCGCAGCGCCACCGAGGTGGGTGCGGCCTTGATGAACTGAGGCCGGTTTCCGACCACCGAGAAGACCTTCACGGCGGGCTAGACTATTTGCCGCCTCGGGCCGTTAGCTCAGCTGGTAGAGCAGGGGACTCTTAATCCCAAGGTCGTAGGTTCGATCCCTACACGGCCCATCGAGAACGGCCTGAGCGCGCGGTGGCCGCGTGTTGAGGGGAAACAGGTGGGACAGAGACGACGGCAACGCGCGTCTGGTGCCTCGCTTCCGGAACGCTGGCCCACCCGACAGCTTCGCGGTCCGAGTTCCGGCTGTGCTTGCGGCGCTTCTCTAGCATCTCTCTCAGTGCCGAAGGCGCCCCTGGTTCCTCCCGAGCCGCTCAGCGACGGAGTGATCGTGCTGCGACTTCGAGAAGAGCGCGACGCACCAGCGATCGCGGATGCATCGAGCGATCCCGAGACGAGGTGGTGGCTGGACGATGAGCCGCTGACAGGCCTGAGGCCGCGCGAGCTCGTATCGCGGGCGGAGGAGCAATGGCGAACAGGTCGGGGAGCGCCGTTCGTTGTGGCCGACGCGGCGAGCGATCGCGCCTTGGGCCTGCTGAACGTCCAGTTTGGCGAAGACGAGGAGGTTGCTGGTCTCGCCGTTTCGGTGTTTCCCGAAGCACGCGGCCGAGGAGTCGCCTCGCGTGCGCTTCGAATCGCCGCGAAGTGGGCCACGCTCGAACTTGGCCTGCGGCGGATATATGCCGAGGCGGCATCGGAAAACATCGCGTCGATCCGCGCCATTGAAAAGGCGGGGTTCCATCGAGAGGGTGTTCTGCGCGCGCACTGCAAGACACACGGGCGAACACACGACTGCGTCATGTTCTCCGTCCTTCCAGGCGACTTCGCCTCCCTCTAATCGGATTGCGCTCGCTCTCAGGGCGTAGGCCTTCGGCCGGCACGCCGTCAGACGGCTTCGACAGGCGGCATCCGCCGAAGCGGCCTGCTGCAGATCGCAAAAAGGGCGACGAGGACGCTGATCCCTGCGAAGAAGAAGACGGTCTCTTGGGCGCCGATTCCCCCGAGGAGGAACCCAGCCAGGAGAGTGCCCAGCGGCGAAGCACCTGCGGCGATCAGGCCGGCGATGGACTCGACGCGACCTTGAAGGCGGTCTGGGACGAGCGCGGCCTGGTAGGCGCCGAACACTGCGTTGAGGACGGGTGCGCCGAAGAGCATCGCGGCGAATAGCGCTCCCAGCGCAAGCGGAGGCGCGATCGCCAGCAGCGGGATCAGCACGACATAGACGCTGTGGTAGACCGTGCGCACGCGATACGCCGACACCCGCCGCTGGAGACCCGGTGCCACGGCCGCGCCAAGCAGTCCGCCGGCCGCGCTCAGCGCGAAGATCACGCCCACGGTCGCAGCGGACGCGCCCTCCCGTTTGGCGAGGACGATCACCACGAGCACGAGCGCGTTCGAGACGAAGTTTCCCGCGCCCGCCAGCAGGAAGGTCGTGCGCAGGAACGGATGCCGCCACAGCCAACGTAGGCCATCTCCCATCTCGCTGCGAAGCCTGCTCGCCGCGCCGTATCGAACTTCCTGGAACTCGGCTCTCATCGCGGTGAGGCTCGCGAACGAGACGACGTAGGAGACTGCATCCGCGAGAAACGGCAACCCTCTGCCGGCTGCGAAGAGGAGGCCGCCAAGGGGCGGTCCGGCGAGTGACGCTGCGTATACGCGAGCCTCGTTCTGTGCGATCGCGGCCGGAATCTGCTTACGAGGAACGATCCGTCGCACCGCCGCGAACTCGGCCGGGCCGACGAACACGGTCAGGATGCCCTCGACGAACGCGACGAAGACAATGTGAGCAACCCTGATGTGCCCGACGGCGAGGGCAGCGGCCACGCTGCCCACCCCGACCGCGCGGCCCGCGTCGCAGGCGAGCATGATCCGCTTCCGATTCCAGCGGTCGACAATCGCTCCGGCCGGAAGGCTGAAAAGAAGGAACGGCAGGCGGTTCGCGAAGCCTACGATCCCGGCCTGCGCCGGGGAGCTCGTGATCGCGAGCACGAGCAGCGGATAGGCGATCCACGCCGTCCGCGTGCCGAGCTCAGAGACCGCCTGGCCGCTCCACAGCAGCATGAACTCGCGGTTCCGACGGAGGGCGCGGGATGGGGCCGCGTCCGAGGGGTCGGGGCGCTCGGTGGGTGCGTTGTCTCGTGCGGCCGGCATGGTTTCGACGTCGGGAGGATTCCCTCTAGCGTTCATCCCGATGTCCAATGGGCCTCGGCACGTGCTGCGTCCCGCAGATCTGTCGCCGGCCGAGCTGCAGGGCGTGCTCGAGCTCGCGGCGCAGGCGAAAGCCGAACCAGGCGCGCTCGCTGCCGAACGGAGCCACCGGACACTGGTTGCGATCTTCGAGCTTCCATCGACGAGGACGCGGCTGGCCTTTGCCGCGGCTGGGCAGCGGCTGGGCATGACCGTGACGGCTGTCGGCGCGGCGGAAACGCAGCTCGCGCGCGGTGAGGCGCTGGTCGACACCGCGCGGACGCTCTCGGCGCTCTCGGCCGCGATCGTCGTCCGGACGGGGTCTCACGAGCTGCTCGAGGAGCTCGCTTCCACGGCGACCGTGCCGGTCATCAACGCGCTCTCGCCGCGGCATCACCCGTGCGAGGCTCTGGTCAGCCTCTTCACCCTGCGGGAGTGGTTCGGCGGGCTCGCAGGCCTGAGACTGTCCTTCATCGGCGTCGGCAACAACGTCGCGCACTCGCTGCTCGAGGCGGGGGCCGCGGCGGGGATGGAGGTCCGGATCGCCTGCCCTCCGCGATACGGGCCGAACGACGACGTCGTCGCCGGCGCCCGTGCTCTCGCCTCCGCCACCGGCGCCTCAATCAGCGTCCTCGACGACCCACGCGAAGCCGTCTCCGGCGCCGACGTCGTGTACACCGACGTGTGGACCTCGATGGATGAAGAGAGCGCGGTCGACAGCCGGGCGCTCGCCGCGTTCCGTGTCGACGGGCAACTGATGGCTCTCGCCGCCGA
>JBKPFI010000064.1:0-3744 GCA_046728775.1 Actinomycetota bacterium
CATGATCAGAAGCGCCCCTGTGATCAACACTCCGATAACCGTCAGCTCAATGTCGTTGAACGCCGTTACCGCATCCGCGATCTTCTCTATCAGAGGACGTTCTTCTTCCATCGCCAGAGCACCCTAACTCCCACTCGGCGACGCCCAAACTTTTCCGGTGCTCAGGCGGCCACGGTCTCTTCGCGCGGGAGTCGGCGCGACACGATCTGCGAAACCCCGTCCGCGCCCATCGTCACGCCGTACAGGATGTCCGCGGCCTCCATCGTCTTCTTCTGGTGCGTGATGACGATGAACTGCGCCTGCTCCGAGTAGCGCCGGAGGAGCGCGACGAAGCGGCCGATGTTCGCGTCGTCGAGGGCGGCCTCGACCTCGTCGAGGAGGTAGCCGCGACGCTCTTCCCCGGTGGCCGGGGGCGGCTGCGCCTGACCGAGCCCGGCCCCGAGGACGCAGAGGCCGAGCCGGGCGTAGAGGTCGAGCTGCGCCCCGCCGGGAAGCGCGTCACGCGGCTCTCCCTCCTCTCCGGCGGCGAAAAGGCCCTGGGCGCGATCTCGTTCCTGTTCGCTCTCTTCCTCGCGCGGCCGTGCCCCTTCTACCTCCTCGACGAGGTCGAGGCCGCGCTCGACGACGCCAACATCGGCCGCTTCGTCGAGCTGCTCCGGCGCTACTCGGAGACCGCCCAGTTCATTGTCGTGACGCACCAGAAGAAGACGATGGAGGCTGCGGACGTGCTCTACGGCGTCACGATGGGAGGCGACGGCGTCTCGCAGATCGTGTCGCGCCGCCTGCCGCGCGAGGCCGCGGCGTCCGCCGTGGCGTAGGTGCTCTACCGCCCCGACGATTTCGGGCCGCTCACGGACGAGGCCTGGGACGAGGCTCGTATCCTGGCCGCGATCCGCGCGATCGTCGCCGACGCCGACGAGCACTTCGATGCCGACGGGCTGTGGCCGGCGAACGAGTGGGACGCGTGGCAGTCCTCCGTGCCGCTGAAGGATCTCTACGTCGGCGCCGGGGGTGTTGTCCTCGGGCTCGACGTCCTGCGCAGGCGCGGCCACGCGGAGACGACGGTCGACCTCGCGTCAGCCTCGCGGAGGACGCTCGACCTCTGGCGGATCGAGCCGGACCTATCGGGCGGCGAGGTCGAGCTTCCCTCGACACCCGCGTCCTCGCTCCTTTGCGGCGAGACCGGGCTGCTGCTCGTGACGTGGCGGCTCTCGCCGAACGCGGAGGCGGCGGACCTGTTGCTCCAGCGCGTCCGCGAGAACGTCGCGAACGAGGCCGACGAGCTGATGTGGGGCGCCCCCGGGACGCTGCTCGCGGCACACGCGATGCACGCCTGGACCGGCGAGGAGCGGTGGGCAAAGGCCTGGGGCGAGAGCGCCGAGGCTCTCCGCCGTCGTCGCGACGGCGACGGCCTCTGGACGCAAAGGCTCTACGGCACGCCGCCGAACCGCCAGCTTGGTCCGGTGCACGGCCTCGTCGGCAACGTCCACGCGCTGCTCAAGAGGGACGACGAGCGAAATGAGCAGCTCCGGCGCGAGACTGCGGGCGTTCTCGCCCGCGAAGCCATCGTCGAAGACGGGCTCGCGACCTGGCCGGCCGTCGCGGAAGGAAGCCTCCGCCCGCGCGACGGCGTGATCCGCCTTCAGTGGTGCCACGGCGCGCCGGGAATCGTCGCGACCGCGGCGCCGTACCTCGACGAGGAGCTGCTGCTTGCCGGGGCCGAGCTGACGTGGCGTGCCGGAGCCCACGGCCCCGAGAAGGGCTTCGGCCTCTGCCACGGCACGGCGGGCAACGGCTACGCGCTCCTGAAGGCGTTCGCCCGCACCGGCGACGAGCGCTGGCTCGAGCGCGCCCGCCGCTTCGCCGTCCACGCGCTCGGCCAGGCCGAGCGCTCCCGCGCGGAGGCCGGCCACGGTCGCTACTCACTGTTCACGGGAGACGTCGGCGTCGCCCTGTTCGCCGCAGCCTGCCTCGGCGCCGATCCACGCTTCCCGGTGCTCGACGGCTGGGATTAGTGCCCCCTCCAGGCAATACTCGCCGGCTTCTGGCCCGCGATCACGCTGCGCCAGGAACCACGCCCGCCCTTGCCAAGGCAACCAGCCTTGGCCGCGGGCGAGTGCGGCCCCTGACTTGGTGCTCGCGACCCAGAAGCTGGGCAGCATTACCTGAAGGAGCACTAGGCTGCGGCGGTGGCCAGGAGCTGGGCAGAGCTGCTGGGAGAGCCCGGTGCGGCTCCCGAGCCCGACGCCGAGCGGGCCGGGCTGTTCTCGCGCCTCCGCGACTCGCTCTCGAAGTCACGCCGCGCCCTCACGGAGGAGATCGCGCTCACGGCGTTCGACCCGGCCGATGAGACCTCGTGGGAGCGGCTGGAGGAGGCGCTGATCGCTGCGGACGTCGGCGTCCCGGCGACCGCCGAGCTCGTCCAGCGGCTCGAGGCGCGAGGCGACGGCGCCGACCTTTCGCAGGGGCTGCAGGAAGAGATCGTGCGGCTGCTCGAGGAGCCCGGGCGGCTGGAGCTGACCGGGCAGCCGAGCGTGATCCTCGTCGTCGGCGTGAACGGCACCGGCAAGACGACGACGATCGGGAAGCTTGCGGCGAGGCTCGCCGAGCACGGGCACTCGGTCCTCGTCGCGGCCGCTGACACCTTCCGCGCCGCCGCGGAGGAGCAGCTCGAGATTTGGGCGCAGCGGGCGGGCGCGGACTTCGTCGGCTCAGAGCGGGGCGGCGACCCGGCCGCCGTGGCCTTCGACGCGGTCGGCGCGGCGGAGTCCCGCGGCCGTGACGTGGTCGTCGTCGACACCGCGGGCCGCCTGCACACGCAGGCGAACCTGATGGAGGAGCTCGCGAAGGTGAGGCGCGTCCTCAACCAGCGGCTCGAGGGCGCCCCGCATGAGACGCTGCTCGTGGTCGACGCGACCACCGGCCAGAACGGCCTCCAGCAGGCGCGGCTCTTCGGCCAGGCAGTGGACGTGAGCGGGATCGTGCTCACCAAGCTGGACGGCTCGGCGAAAGGCGGCATCGCGATCGCGATCGCGCACGAGCTCGGCCTGCCGGTGAAGCTGATCGGGATCGGCGAGCGGCTCGACGACCTTCGGCCGTTCGACCCCGACGATTTCGCACGCGCGCTCGTCGGGGAGGGTTGAGCGGTCGACCCGCCGCGAGCCTACCGGCGAGTGGTTTGATACAGCCGCAAAGACGTGCTAGGAAAAGGCGTCGGGGTCTTAGGTAAGGAGGGAACGTGAGAGAACGAAGACTGTCGAGACGGTCGCTTGCCGTCGTGGTGGCCCTGGCCGTGCTGGGGCTCGTCGCGACGACGGCGTCGGCGCGTATCAACTCACCAACGACCAGGAGCGCCTCGATCAAGGCCTGCGCGCTTCTGCCTGACACGAAGTCGTCGACGCGGTACACGCTGTTCGACGCGCCGTACCTGAAGGCCGCCTTCAAGAAGGCGAACGTGCCGGCGCAGGTGCTCAACGCGCTCGGCGACTCGCAGAAGCAGCTGTCGCAGGCGCAGCAGTGCCTTGCACAGGGCGCCAAGGTAATCCTGCTCGACCAGCTCAATCCAGCGTCGGGCAAGGCGATCACCAACCTCGCCGTCAACCGCGGCGCGAAGGTGATCGACTACGACCGCCAGGTCGTCGGGAGCAAGGGCTCGTACTACGTCTCGTTCGACAACCCCGGCGTGGGCAAGCTCCAGGCCAGGGGCTTGATCGCGGCGTTGAAGGCCAAGAAGCTGTACGCCAA
>JBKPFI010000035.1:0-5883 GCA_046728775.1 Actinomycetota bacterium
CGCCTCGGCGCGCCCGTACGTCAGGCGCTCGCGGCTCCGGATGACCGAGCGGTAGAAGCTCGGCTCGCCGAGCGGCAGGCCGTCCGCGAGCGGAACTTCCACCGTCACGCACAGGCGGTCGGTGTGCGGGCGGAGCGAGCAGAGCTCCTCGGAGACCACGGGCGGAAGCATCGGCGAGACGAGCCCCGGCACGTAGACGGAGAACGCTCGCTCGGCGGCGCCGTGGTCGAGCGGCGAGCCCGAGGAAACGAACCAGGAGACGTCGGCGATGTGGACGAGCGCTCGGTCCTCCTCCACGGTGATGGCGTCGTCGAAGTCCTTCGCGGTCTCGGGGTCGATCGTGAACGAGAGCAGGTCGCGCAGGTCCACCCTCCCCTCGACGTCCAACGCCGGCGGATCGTACGGCTCGAAGCCGCGCAGCTCGCCCTCCTCGACCAGCAGGCCCTCCAGCACGACCTCGATCGCGCTCGCGGGCCCCAGCACGCGCTCGACCCGTGCCCGCCCGCGGCCCTCGCGCAGCACAGCGAGATCACCGGGGCCCGCATCGCCTGCGCCCTTGCGATCGAGCAACAGGGCCGTGCCGGGCACGAAGTACGGCTCGCCGACGAGGTGCTTCCCCCTCGTCGCGATCTCGACTACTACGGGCTCAGACCTGGAGGAAACGGCGGATGGTCAGGCCGGAGCCGGCAGCACCGAGCGCGAGACCGGCGATCAGCACGATCAGGACGTGCAGCCCGAACGGCCAGGCGTGGATGTCTGAGGCGCTCGTCAGGTGGATCAGCGGCATGAAGAGGGTCCGCCCGAGGAGCAGCAGGACGACCGCGGAGACCGCCCCGGCGAGGCCGCAGAGCAGCCCTTCGATCATGAACGGCCCACGCACGAACCAGTTCGTCGCGCCTACGAGCTTCATCACCTCGATCTCGCGGCGGCGCGCGAAGATCGAGAGCCGGATCGTGTTCGCCACGAGCAGCGTCGACGAGACGAGCAAGACGATGAACGCGATCAGCACCACGATCCAGAGATAGCGTGCGACCGAGAGCACGCGGTGGGAGATGCGGCTGCAGCTCTCGCCGGTCGCGGTCTTCGCCGACTTCGACCCTGGCGCCGGCGGGCAGATGCTCTCGATGCCCTTCGGCTTGGAGCTCGCGAGCTGCGACGAGATCGTGTCGATCTGCTCCGCGCGCTTCGGAAAGACCTTGAGCGCGTTCGGGAACGGGTTGTACGGCAGGCTCTCCACCATCGCGGCGTGCTTCTTGCGCTCTTGCGCGAGCGCCTCCTGCTTGGAGACGAAGCGCACCGACTTCACCTGCGGCATCGCCAGCAGCTGCTCGGTGACCGCGTTCATGTTCGCCTTGCTCGCGTCGTCCCCGCAGCGAAGCTGGGTGCAGAAGTAGACGTTCACGAGCAGCTGCTTCTTGTAGTGGTCGCTCAGCGAGAGCGCCCAGCTGCCGAGGCCCACGACGAGGCCGAGCATGAACATCCCGATCAGCACCGTCGTCGTGGCGGCGAACGTGGTCGAGAGGTTGGCCCCGAGGGAACGGACTGCCTCGGCCGCGATCAGGCGGAGGCGGCTCATTCCGAGGTGTACCCGCCGCGGCGCTCGTCGCGGAGGAGCTTGCCCTCCTCGAGCGCGATCACGCGCTTGCGCATCTTGTCGACCATCTCGCGGTCATGAGTGGCCATCAGGATCGTCGTCCCCGAGCGGTTGATCCGGTAGAGAAGCTGCATGATCCCCACGCTCGTGTCGGGGTCGAGGTTCCCGGTCGGCTCGTCGCAGATCAGAAGGGGCGGGTGATTGACGAACGCGCGCGCGATCGAGACGCGCTGCTGTTCGCCGCCCGAGAGCTCGTCGGGGAGCGAGGACATCTTGTGCGCCAGGCCGACGAGGTTCAGCACTTCGGGGACCTTGCGCCTGATCGCGGTCGTGCCTTCGCCCTGCACCTTCAGGGCGTAAGCGACGTTCTCGGCGGCAGTGCGGTTCGGGAGCAGCTTGAAGTCCTGGAAGACGCAGCCGACGTTTCGGCGCAGCATCGGAACCTTGGAGTGCTTCAGCCTTCCGAGATCTCGGCCGCCGACGACGATCTTGCCCTGGGTGGGCTCGAGCTCCTTGAGCACGAGGCGGATCACGGTGGACTTGCCCGAGCCCGAGGCGCCGACGATGAAGACGAACTCGCCCTTCTCGATCCCGAACGAGACGTCGCGCAGGGCAGCGACGTCCGGCTCGTAGATCTTCGTCACATTCTCGAACGTGACCATCGCCGAGCTCGACGGCGCCGGCGGCGGCGCGACGGGCTCGCGTTCGAGCACTGCGGTTCCCGAGTCGGTGCTCTGAACCTCGAGTTCCGACTCGGTGGGCTGGAGATCGAGTTCCTGCATCAAAAAGCGCTACAGCGCGAGGGTGCCGCGACGGCCGCCGTTAGCTACGGCGCCCAACTCTAGCGAAACCGCCGGATAGGAGCGATTTCGGGGCTAGGCCTTTACGCTGGCCTTACAACGCCTTCCCGGCGGCCCTGGCGAGCAGGTATTCGTGGACGAAGTCGTCGAGGGCGCCGTCCAGGACGGCCTGGGTGTTGCCCGTCTCGTAGTCGGTGCGGTGGTCCTTGACGAGCTGGTACGGGTGGAGGACGTAGCTTCGGATCTGGCTGCCGAAGTCGGCCTGCTGCGCGGCTCCGCGCTCCTTCGCAAGCTCCTCCTCGCGGCGCTCCTGCTCCAGCTCCAGCAGGCGCGACTTGAGCACGCGGAGGGCGGTCTGCTTGTTCGAGCTCTGGCTTCGCTCGTTCTGGATCTGGACGACGATCCCCGTCGGGAGGTGCGTGATCCGCACCGCGGAGTCGGTTTTGTTCACGTGCTGGCCGCCGGCGCCGCTCGCGCGGTAGGTGTCCACGCGGAGGTCGCTCTCGTCGAGCTCGACGTCCACGTCGTCGGGCAGGAGCGGGCTGACGATCACCTGGGCGAAGCTCGTGTGCCTCCGGTGCGCCTGGTCGAACGGGCTCAGGCGGACGAGGCGGTGGACGCCCCGCTCGGCCTTCAGGATCCCGTACGCGTTCTCGCCCTTGACGGTGAAGGTGGCGGACTTGAGGCCGGCTTCCTCGCCCGGGCTCGCCTCCAGGAGCTCGGTCTGGAAGCCGCGCTGCTGCGCCCAGCGCAGGTACATGCGGAGGAGCATCTCGGTCCAGTCCTGCGCATCGGTGCCGCCGGTACCGGCGTGGATCGTGACGAGCGCGTCGCCCGCGTCGTACTCGCCGGAGAAGAGCGCGTCTTCCTGGAGCCGGTCGAGCTCCTGGCGCAGCGGCGCGATGCTCGTGGCGATCTCCTGCTCCATGTCGCCGTCCATCGCGAGGAGCTCCCTTGCGTCCTCGTAGTCCTGTGTCAGGCGGCGGTAGCGCTCGAGGCGGCGCGTCAGGCGCGCGTGCTCGGCGCTGACCTCGGCGGCTCGGCGCTGGTCGTCCCAGAAGCCGGGGGCGCCGAGCTCCTGCTCGAGCTCGGCGACCCGTTGCACGAGCGCGTCCGGGTCAAAGGTAATCACGGACCCAGGCGAGCTGGGCCCCGATCTCCTGGAGCTGCTGGTCGAGAGCCTGTGTAGGCGTCTGATCGGCCATCGCGCGTCCGATGGTAGCCGCCCACACTCACCGAGGATCTCTGGCGCGCTGCCGCTCTAGGTCGTCAAATTCGGCGCGAAGTCGTCATGGTGCCGGCGAAGCCGGCGCCGGACTTCGCGACGTTCAAGCGCCGTGGCAGCGCTTGAACTTCTTGCCGCTGCCGCACCAGCACGGGTCGTTGCGGCCGAGCTTCTCGCGTTCGGACGTGACCCGCTGCTGCGTGGCGACCGAGCCGCCGCCGCCCACGCCGGTGCTCACGGACGTTCCGTCGCCGCCGACCATCATCCCGGCCCCGCCGCCCGCCGCCGCGATCGCCTGGGCGCCGGCGAGCGACTCGTGCTCGTAGGCGAAGCCGCCGCCGTCGAGGCCCTGCGCCTCCTGCGCCTGCTGGAGCTGGTCGACGTCCTCGACCTCGATCTCGGCGTGGAAGAGCGTCCTCACGACCTCCTCGCGGATCTCGGCGTTCAACTCCTCGAACATCCGGTGGCCCTCGGCCGTGTACTCGACGAGCGGATCCTTCTGCGCCATCGCGCGGAGATGGACGCCCTCACGGAGGTAGTCCATGTTCTCGAGGTGCTCGCGCCAGCGGACGTCGACGACCTGCAGGATCACGAACCGCTCGACGTCGCGTAGCAACGGCTGCTGTGTCTCCGGGTTCGGCCCAAGCGCCTTCTCCTTCTCGGCGTAAGTGTCGCGCGCGTCCTCCTGGAACTCCTCTACGAGCGCCTCGCGGTCGAGGCCGACCTCCTCGCGCAGCTCCTCGGGAGTGATCGGCTCGTCGGTCGCGTAGATGTCGATCATCGCCTTGCAGAGCGCGTCGAGATCCCACTCCTCCGAGAACTCACCCGAGGTGTAGTAGTTGACGGTCCGCTCGATCACCTCGTCGATCCAGAGCGCGACCTCCTCGGACAGGTCCTCCCCCTCGAGCACGCGGCGCCGCTGGTCGTAGATCACCGAGCGCTGCTTGTTCAGGACGTCGTCGTACTTGAGGACGTTCTTGCGCATGACGAAGTTCTGCTCCTCGACCTTCTTCTGCGCGTTCTCGATCTGGTTCGAGAGGATCTTCGCCTCCATGGGCTGGTCTTCCGGGACCTTGAAGCGCTCCATGATGTTGTAGATCCGGTCTCCCGCGAACAGACGGACGAGGTCGTCCGTGCCGGAGAGGTAGAAGCGCGACTCCCCGGGATCGCCCTGGCGACCGGAGCGGCCGCGGAGCTGGTTGTCGATCCGGCGCGCCTCGTGCCGCTCGGTGCCGAGCACGTAGAGGCCACCGAGCTCGGTCACGCCCTCCGCGAGCTTGATGTCGACACCGCGGCCGGCCATGTTGGTCGCGATCGTGACGGCCCCCTTCTGGCCCGCTTCCGCGATGATCCCGGCCTCCTTCTCGTGCTGCTTCGCGTTGAGGACGTTGTGCGGGATCCCCTGCCGGTCGAGCAGCTGCGAGAGGTGCTCGGAGACCTCGACCGAGATCGTGCCGACGAGCACCGGCTGCCCGACGGCGTAGCGTTCCCTGATGTCCTCGATGACCGCGTCGTACTTCGCGTCCTTCGTCTTGAAGATCAGGTCGTTGCCATCGTCTCGCGCGACCGGGACGTTGGTCGGGATCTCGACCACATGCAGCCCGTAGATCTCGACGAACTCCTTCTCCTCGGTCTTCGCGGTACCGGTCATACCGGCGAGCTTCTCGTACAGGCGGAAGTAGTTCTGCAGCGTGATCGTCGCGAGGGTCTGGTGCTCCTCCTGGATCCTCACGCCCTCCTTCGCCTCGATCGCCTGGTGGAGCCCCTCAGACCAGCGCCGGCCTTCCATGATCCGGCCCGTGAACTCGTCGACGATCTTGACCTCGCCGTCCTGGACGACGTAGTCGACGTCGCGGTTGAAGAGGGCCTGCGCCTTCAGCGCCTGGTTCAGGTGGTTGGCGAGCTGCGCGTTGCGCGGGTCGTAGAGGTTGTCGATCCCGAGCGAGCGCTCGACCGCCTCGATCGCGCCGTGCATCGGCGAGACCGTCTTGTGCTTCTCGTCGTACTCGAAGTCCGCGCCGGAGGCTTCCGCGGCGCCCTTCGGCTGCCCGGGCTTCGATGCGAAGCCGTCGAGCGTCCGCGCCACGCGCGCGAAGTCGTAGTAGACCTGGGCCGCGACCTCCGGCTCGCCCGAGATGATCAGCGGCGTGCGCGCCTCGTCGATCAGGATCGAGTCGACCTCGTCCACGATCGCGAAGTCGTGGCCGCGCTGGACGACGCCGTCGAGGGTGACGGCCATGTTGTCGCGGAGGTAGTCGAAGCCG
>JBKPFI010000332.1:0-1075 GCA_046728775.1 Actinomycetota bacterium
CACGTGCGCGTTCGCCGTGGCGATTGCGACCGAGGGCGGCGGTGCCGCCATCGACGTCGGCCGTTGCCTGCAGAACATGTTCCTGGCCGCCTGGAACGAGGGCGTTGCCTCGTGCCCGAACGGGATGCCGGACCCGGGCCCTGCGGCCGCCGCGCTCGGCCTCGAGGACGGCTGGCTGCCGGTGAACATCCCGAGCTTCGGCTATCCGAAGCGCCCGCTCGAGCCCGAGTCGAGGAGCGCCGAGGAGTGGAGCGCGGAGGCGAACCGCAAGCCGCTCGACGAGCTCGTTCGGCGTATCTGAGACGCGCTTGATCCAGAGCGGGCGCGCGCGCAGAGCCCGTACGCCCTGACAGCGGCACCCCCGAGAGGGGTGCCTTGGCTACCGTGGCCGCGATGACCACGCTCGACCTTCGCACTCTCAAGCTTCGCTCCGGCGAGCAGTTTCGCGACGTCCGCGAGATCCGGCTCGAGCCGTTCGAGCTCGGGGGGCAGCGCTACCTGCCGGTGCCGCAGACCGTGCCCGCCGAGCTGACGATCACGCGCGCGTCGACTGGCACCGTCTTCGAGCTCGCCTTCCAGGCGCGGCTGCACGGGCCCTGCTTCCGCTGCCTCGACGACGCCGTGCTCGACGTGCCCGTCTCGGCGCGCGAGTACCAGGCGGCGAGCCCGGGCGACGACGACGAGCTCCGCAGCGCCTACCTCGAGGACGACCGCCTCGACCTCTCGGCCTGGGCTCGCGACGCCGTCGCGCTCGAGCTTCCCGACAAGATCCTCTGCCGGCCGGACTGCGCCGGCTTGTGCGCCGTCTGCGGCAAGAACCTGAACGACGAGCCGCATGACCACGGCGAGTCCGAGCCCGACTCGCGCTGGGCCGCGCTCGCCGAGCTCAAGGACCGGCTCTAGCGCAGTTAGTCGTCGCCGCCGTGGCCGCCGCCTCCGCCGCTGCCCCCGCTGCTCCCGCTGCCGCCGCCACGGCCTGAGTTGTCGTCGCCGCCACCGCGACCGCCGTGGTCGTCGACAGTCGTCGTCGCCGACGTCGTGGCCGTACGCGTCGTGGTCGCGCGCGTCGTGGCGG
>JBKPFI010000028.1:0-2410 GCA_046728775.1 Actinomycetota bacterium
GCGTTGTTGCCGAACTGGTCGACGGCGCGAACCGTGGCGGCGAACGGCACGCCCACGGTGGCCACGCTCGTCACGGTCATGAAGAGACCGGCCTCGGCGGCGCCCCGCACGCGCACGACCGGCTGCTTCCTCGGGCCGAGCGGCTTGAACGGCGTCTTCTTCGGTGCCCCCGCGGGGCGCGTCTGCGTGAGGAAGACGTAGCCGTCGGAGGAGAGCAGGGGCACGTCGGTGTGGTGGTAGACCAGCCGGAAGAGGTGCCGCCGCGGGCATTTCGTCGTGATCACGATCCGCCGCACGGCGATCCCGGCGATCCGCGTGCCCGTGCAGCTGGACGGCTGCAGCTCGACGTAGCCCGCCCCCGAGGAGCTGCTCCGCTGCGGCTTCGACCAGCCCCGCGGCACGTCGACCAGAGTCGTTCCGTTCAGTGCCGCCGAGTCGGCGACGAACGTGAAGCTGAGGTCGGTCGCGCCGCCGGCCGAGACGCGGTTCGGGGTCACGGTCATCTTCCCCACGCCGACCCGGGAAGCCGCGCCGCCCGCCGCCGCGAGCACGAGCAAGCCGATGCCCGCGCAGAGGATCGCCCAACTCACCCGCCTGAGAACTCCGACAGCCATCCGACCCCGCACGAGTCTACTCCGGGCACCTGCGGCCTAGACTTGCCTGCGATGAAACTGCGCGATCTTCCCTCCGTGGACGAGCTCGCGCGGGATGCACGCCTCGCCGCGGAGCCGCCGGGGCTCGCGGTCGAAGCCGCGCGGACGGCGCTGGCGCGGGCGCGAGACGAGATCAGGGCGGGCCACGATCCGGGCGACCTCGTGGCGCGGGCGCTGGCCGAGCGGGAGGCGGCGCGGTCGCCGGCGCTGCGGCGCGCGCTGAACGCGACCGGGGTGATCGTGCACACGAACCTCGGGCGGGCACCGCTGCCGGAGGCGGCGCTCGAGCGGGCGCTCGAGGTCGGCCGGGGCTACTCGAATCTCGAATACGACCTGTCTGCGGGCGGGCGCGGCTCGCGGCAGGATCATGTGGCGGGCATTCTCCGGCGCTTGACCGGCGCGGAGGCCGCGCTCGTAGTGAACAACAACGCGGCCGCGGTCCTGCTCGCGCTGGCGGCGCTCGCGGAAGGCCGCGAGGTGCTCGTCTCCCGCGGCGAGCTGATCGAGATCGGGGACGGGTTCCGGATTCCGGACGTCTTGGCCCGCTCAGGCGCGCGGCTGCGCGAGGTCGGCACGACGAACCGCACCCGCGCCGCCGACTACGAGCGCGCGGTCGGTCCCGAGACGGCGCTGCTGCTGCGCGTCCACCAGTCGAACTTTCGCGTCGTCGGCTTCACCGAGCTGCCCTCGCTCGAGGAGCTGAGCGCGGTGGCCGAGCCACACGGCCTGCCCCTCGTCGACGACCTCGGCTCTGGCGTGCTCGTTCACGCTACGCGTCTGGTTTCACCGCAGGAATCCCGCCGCGAGAAAATTGCTGGCGCCGCTCGCGCTATCCAGCCGGGTTCAAACCTGGCGGAAGCCGAGCCTTCCGCGAAGGAGAGCCTCGCCGCGGGCGCCGATCTCGTCTGCTTCTCCGGCGACAAGCTCCTCGGCGGGCCGCAGGCCGGGATCGTCGTGGGCCGCGCGGAGCTGGTCGAGCGGTTGCGGCGCCACCCGTTGCAGCGCGCGCTCCGTGCCGACAAGCTCACGCTCGCGGCGCTGGAGGGGACGCTCGGGCTCTACGTCGACCCGGCGCGGGCGCTGCGCGAGGTGCCCGTGCTCCGGATGCTGAACGAGCCGGCCGAAGAGGCGCGCAAGCGGGCGGAACGGCTGGCTGCGACGGTCGGCGGAGAGGTCGAGGAGACGATTGCGCGCGTCGGCGGCGGGGCACTTCCTCTGGCGGAGCTGCCGAGCTACGCGTGCGCGGTCGAGGAGGAGCTGGCACCCGCGCTGCGCGCCGGCGAGCCGCCGGTGGTCGGCGTGCTGCGGGACGGCCGTCTGCTGCTCGACTGCCGCACCCTGACGGACGCCGAGGCCGACGAGGCCGCCGCGGCGGTCCGCGCCGCGCGCGTCGCGTAACCGTGTACGAGCCCGCACCGGAAGAGATCGTCTGGAACTTCCTCCGCGGCGCCCTCGGCACCAAGGCGCTTGCGATTGCCTGCCGGCTGGGCGTGCCCGATGCGCTCTCGAACGGCCCGCGCCCGGTGGCCGAGCTCGCGGCCGAGACCGACGTCCACGCCGAGACGCTGCACCGCCTGCTGCGGGCGCTCGCGAGCGACGGCGTCTTCGAGGAGGGGCGTCCGGGCGTCTTCCAGACCACTTCCGCCTCGGAGCTCGTCCGCGCGGGGAGCGGCTGGCTCGACTTCGCCCATCTCTTCGGTGGCGTCTGGTACCGGACCGTCGGCGAGCTCGACGCGACGGACGAACCGGTCTTCCCT
>JBKPFI010000451.1:0-5261 GCA_046728775.1 Actinomycetota bacterium
TCCGCGGCGTGGCGCTGCTGTGCCCCGCGCTCTTCCTGCTCGTCTACGCGCTGATCCGCGGCAACGAGGAGGGCTGGGGGAGCGCCCTTATCATCAGCTGCTTCGCGGCCTCCGCACTGCTGCTCGTGCTGTTCGTGGTGGTGGAGCGCCGCACCGCCGCCCCGCTGCTCGACCTCTCGCTGTTCCGCAAGCCCGCCTTCACCGGCGCCACGATCGTCGCCTTCGCGCTGTCGGCGTCGATCTTCTCGATGTTCCTCTACATCACACTCTTCTTCCAGAACGTGCTGGGCTTCTCGCCGTTCGAGGCGGGGCTCCGGTCGCTGCCGGTCACCGGGCCGATCCTGTTCGTCTCGCCGCTGAGCGGCCGGCTGACGGCACGCGTGCCGGTGCGGCTGCTGCTCGGGACGGGGCTCGCGTTCGTGACGGTCGGGCTGCTGCTGATGGGGAACCTGTCCGACTCGTCCGGGTGGACCGCCTTGTTGCCCGGCCAGATCCTGGCCGGCATCGGGATAGGCCTGGCCACGCCCGGGCTGGCCTCGACCGCCGTCGGCGTGGTCGCCCCGCAGCTGAGCGGCATGGCGTCGGGCGCGAACAACACGGCTCGCCAGCTCGGGCTCGCCACGGGGATCGCCGGCCGCGGCTCGTTCTTTCAGTCGACGATCGCGTCGACGCTCACCCCGCCGGTCGCGGGCACGCCCTCGTCGTCGCACGTCCACGAGCTTGCGCGGGCTGTGGCGTCGGGAGGGACCGGGCGCGCCTTGCAGGCGGTGCCGCCCGCCGACCGCGACAAGGTGGTGGACGTCGCGCACCACGCGTTCGTGACCGGCTTCAACATGATCGCGCTGGTGAGCGTCGCCGTGGCGGCGGTGGGCTCCGTGGCGGGGTATGCGCTGGTGCGGTCGCGGGACTTCGTAGCCGGCGGCGGCCCGGCGCCGGCTCCGCCGGATCCCGCGCGGGCGCAGGCGGCCGGCGCGGGCATCGGCACCCCCACGCCCCGTTAGTCCAACGAAATGCAGTAGAACCCGACCCGCCGACACTGAGGCCATCCCGCGGTCGGACGCGGCCCCTGCCGGGGCCGGGCTCCGCCCGCGGCAGTGCCTCACGGTGCCCGTGTGACGTCTTGAGGCCTGGATCGATGCGGCTCCGCCTATCCTTGAAGGCGGCTAGCGGATCACGACAGGACTTCAGGCAGGAGCAGCGTGCTGGACCTCACGCACACGAAATGCGAGCACGATGTCTCGGACGCCGCGAATCAGGGCGATCGCCGCCACCCAGGCGATCAGGAGGACGGCGCTGCGCCCGTAGTAGCCCGCCGCCCAGAAGCCGAGCAGCAGCTCGATGATGCCGCCGACCAGCTGCAGCCACCAGACCTCGATCTCGCGCCGTGCGGAGATCGAGACGATGATGTCGAAGGTGCCGGCGAAGATCAGGAAGAAGCTGAAGACTGCGGCCAGCGCCGCGAAGGTGTTGCCAGGGTGGATGAACGCGACGACGCCGGCGACGATGAAGACAAGAGCGGCCAGGGCATGCAGGAGCTTCCACCATCCTTCGGCCATGACCAACACGCCGAGCTCGAGCACGCCGGCCATAACCGCCACAAAGCCGAACAAGATCGAGATCGCCGACACCGAGGTGTAGTCGAAGCGCAGCACGATCAGAGCCACCAGCGTCCAGCCGATACCCGTAACCAGCAGCAGCCACCACGGTGGCAGTACACGTCCGAGCGTGCGTTGAGCTGTTGCGATCGAAGACATTCAGGCCTCCCAGGCTCGACGTCAGCGCGGGTATATCGCGGCTTTTGAAGGCGTCAATCGGCCGGCTCATGACGTTCCATTCAGCTTGGGGTTGCCTTGGAACACGGCCCCTGCCGCGGTAGGGTTGCGGCTCCGGAGGTGCAGTCGCCGTAAACGGGATCGCGTGCCTGCCGTACCTCGAGTGGGAGTGGCGCAGGTTCGCTGCGGCCGAACCGGTGTGGCCCTGACAGCGGCGGGCGTGAGCGAGGACGAACAGGCCGGCCGGGCCTGGACTGTGGCCCTGTTGACGGCAAGCGAGCCGGGACGACGTAACAGGCGCACAATCGACTCGATCTTCCTGGTCGCGGCGGCGATCGTGATCGGACTGTCGGCGGCGATCGCATCGTCGGCTCACGGCAACGACCAGGATGTCGCACAGGCACTGACGACGGTGCTGGGCTGGGCAGGGGCGGTGTGGCGGGCGGCATTCTTCGCGCTCCTCGGGCTCGCGGTCGCGATCGTCGTGGACGTGCTGCTGCGCCGACGATGGGACCTAGCCCGTGACCTGCTCGTCGCGGCTCTGGGCCTTGTTGGGGCGGCCAGCACTCTGGGTCGCGTAGTCGTGTCCGACTGGTTCCCCGTCAAGGCTCACGCGCTGTCGCAATGGGGCTACCCCGAGCTGAGGCTCGCCGCGGTGACGGCAGTGATCGTGGTCGTCGGCCCGGAGCTCGTCCGCCAGGTTCGCCTGCTCGCCATCTGGCTCATCCCGTTGGCGGCGCTCGGTGCAGTGGTGCTCGGTGCCGCCCTGCCTTCGGCAGCGCTCGGAGCGCTTGCGCTCGGTCTCGGTGTCGGCGCGCTCGTGCGACTCGCGTTCGGAACCGCTGCGGGCGTCCCGCCGGTGGCGGACGTTCGCCGTGCTCTGACCACGCTCGGCGTCGAAGTAGCTGATCTGAAACCTTCGGTCCGGCAGCAGATTGGCGCGGCGGAGTACGTGGGCGACGACTCAGCCGGCCGGCCGCTGAAGGTACGGGTGCTCGGCCGCGACGCGCAGGACACCCAGCGCCTGGCCCGCCGCTGGCGCTCGCTCGCCTACCGCGATCCGCCGAGGAGCGTGGCCAACGGGCGTCTGGAGCAGGTCGAGCACGAAGCGCTGGCGACGCTGATGGCCGCCCAGGCGGGAGTCCGCGTGCCCGAGGTCGCCACGGCAGCCCTGGGTCCCGACGGCGATGCAGTGGTGGCCACCTACCAACCGGACATCGAGCCGCTCGAGGCCTCCGTCCGGGAGCAGGTGAGCGACGAGACGCTCGAGGATCTCTGGCGGCAGGTGGCCCGACTTCATGCGGCCGGCATCTCCCACGGCAGGCTCAACGCGAGCAACGTGCTCGTCCTCGACGACGGCCCGATGCTGGTCGACCTGTCGGCGGCGACCCTCGGGGCGCCGCAGTCGGCGCTGGACATCGACGTGGCGGAGCTCCTCGTCGCGTGCGCGGTCCTCGTCGGTCCTGAGCGGGCGCTCAACAAGGCTGTCGAGGCCGGCTGGGGCGAGGTGGTCGGCCGCGTGCTGCCCTACCTGCAGCGCGCTGCGCTCACACCGCATCTGCGAGATCTCGCGCGCTCGCACGAGGTCGGGCTCAAGGAGCTTCGCACCGCCGCCGCGGCCGCGACCGGCAAGGAGGCGCCGCCCGAGCTCGCCCCGATGCGCCGCGTTCGCGTGAGGGACCTCCTCCTCACGGCGGCCCTGATCTTCGCCGCCTACCTGCTGATCGGCCAGCTCGCCGACATCGGTTTCGGCACGATCGCCCACGAGCTCGCAGACGCCGACCCCGCCTGGTTGGTCGTTGCGCTGATCCTCGCCCAGTCCACGTTCGTCGGCTCTGGAATCTCCGTGCGAGGCGCGGTGGTTACGCCGCTCGCCCTACTGCCCTGCGTCGTGCTGCAATCGGCGATGAAATTCATCAACCTGACGGTGCCCAGCTCGGCGGGCCGAATCGGGATGAACCTCCGATTCCTACAGCGAATGGGTGTGCCTGCCCCACAGGCGGTGGCTGCCGGAGCAGTCGACAACGTCTCGGAAACGATCGTCCAGGTGGCGCTCTTCCTGCTGGTGCTCCCGTTCGTGAACGTGCATGTGGATACGAGCAAGTTCCGCGGCCCGGCCCCAAATAGTCGTCTCGTCGCGGCGATCCTCGTCGCGGTCGTCGTCAGCGTGGTGGTGGTCCTGTCCGTGCCGAAGCTGCGTGCCAAGGTCGTTCCGGCAGTGCGCAGCGCATTCTCCGGCCTCTGGGACGTCGCACGCGATCGACACAAACGACTGGAGCTATTCGGTGGGAACATCGCCTCGGAGCTGCTGTACGCGCTCTCGCTGGGCGCGACTTGCCTCGCCTTCGGGGTCGACCTCAACCTGGCGCAGCTTGTCTTCGTCAACACCGCGGCCTCGGTCCTGTCGAGCCTGATACCGACCCCCGGAGGTATCGGAGCCGCTGAGGCAAGCCTGTCGGCCGGGCTCATCGCGATAGGAGTCGACGAGTCCACCTCCTTCGCAATCGCGATCACTCAGCGCCTTTGGACGTTCTACCTGCCTCCGATCTGGGGATTTGCGTCGCTACGTTGGCTCACTCGCAAGGGCTACATCTGACGGCTGTCCAATCCAGTCAAACAGGGACCGCGCTCGTTCCCCAACGCTCTCGGCAGAGGGGAGGAGAGATCTCCTCTATGAGTACGGCTTTGGCCGAATCGGTGAGTCGATGCACACGACGCGGGCCGACGCGGCGCGCTGAGGGTCCGCGGCTGGCGGCTTGCCTCTTCTGGGAGCCCTACCGCACACGGCGGGCGTGGTCGTACGCGCCGAGACGGACGCTCAGCCCCGGTCGCCCAGCGCCTGGGCCCGGCCTCCGGCCAACTTCGAGAGCTCGCGCCGGCAAGCCGGCACACGAGCCCTACGCGCTACGTTTCCTTCGCGCGCGCGGCCGCATAGGCGTGCACGGCTTTCGTCAGCTCGAGGATCTGGCGCGAGAGGTTGAGCAGCTCCTCGTTTTGCTTGTCCTCTTCCTTGACGGTCTGTCACTGCTGGTCGGCAACCACCTGCCGCTTGGCGTCGGCGCGGTTCTGGCTGATCATCACGAAGGTGGAGAGGAAGATTGCCTCGAGCGAAACGATCATCGTCAGCAGGCCGTAAGGGTAGTGCTCGACGCGGAACACAATCCAACTGCCGAACCACAGGATGTGGATGTAGACGAAGGCCATCGACCCGGCGAACGCGGTGATCTGGTCCGCGATTCGGTTTTGCACGCTCTCGGCCCGCTGTTTGGCGTGCTCGATGAGGACCGGGTTCGGCTCGAGTAACTCGACGTGTCCTACCCGCTTGAGAACGACCGACTGTTCGGTGGCCATACCGCGCCCCTTTCCCGAGGAGATTCATCGTCCAGCGCTAAGTTGCGCAACGAGCGTACGCCCTCAACTCCAAGTGCGGGTCCCTCTCGACGGCTCCTGGCTCTTTCGGCCGGATTGGCGCGCAGACGGCATGGCTGA
>JBKPFI010000007.1:0-2627 GCA_046728775.1 Actinomycetota bacterium
AGGTACGGCTCGATCCAGTAGGCGGGATCCACGGCCACGGCCTCCCCGGCCGCCTCGTCGCCGATCAGGTAGGACGCGCAGCCGAGATCGTCGTCCACGAGCTGCTTGAAGACCACCTCGGCACCGAAGCTACCACCCGCCCCCGCTAGCTTTCTTGAAGTTTCGACCCATCCCTATGCGGGCGGGTTCAGGCTATCGCCACTGGAGGGGCCCATCGGCGACGGGTTCCGAGGCTTCAACTCCCCGAACCAGCTTTTCGAGAAGCACACTCGTCTGACCCGCTTCCTGAGGCTCGAATCGGCGGCCACCGGTTTGATCCGGATGGGCCAAGCCGCTGCGGAGGCTCCTCGCGCAGAGTCTGGTGGGTGAGGTTCGAGCTGAAGTGAAGCGGCCCCGCACAGGCTGGGCCGGCGTTACCGCGGTCGCACTCGCACTCGTCGGGGCATGCGCAGGCTCGAGCTTCGGCACACCCGCTGCGTCCGCACGGAGAAGCGAGCCGCCGAACATCGTGGTTGTCCTGACGGACGACCAACGCTGGGACACGCTCTCGGCGATGCCGACGGTCGAGCGCGCGCTCGTCGCGCACGGCGTCACCTTCACGAACAGCTTCGTCACCAACTCGCTCTGCTGCCCCAGCCGCACGAGCCTGCTCACCGGGCAGTACTCCCACTCGACCGGGGTCTACCTCAACGCTCCGCCGCACGGCGGATTCCCGTCGTTCCACGACAAGCGCACGATCGCGACGGTGCTGCACGCGAACGGGTACACGACCGGGCTGTTCGGCAAGTACCTGAACAGGTACGGCGTGGGTGCGCACGACGCGAGCTACGTCCCGCCGGGGTGGGATCACTGGACGGCATTCCTCGGGAAGACGGCGTACTACGACTACCGGCTCGTCGACCAGGGTCATGTGGAGCGCCACGGCCGCAGGGCCTCCGACTACTCGACCGACGTGTTCGCCCGCAAGGCCGTGTCGTTCGTCGCGCACGCGCGCAAGCCGTTCTTCCTCGAGTTCACGCCGTTCGGGCCACACGAACCTGCGACGCCTCCGCCCCGCTACGCGAAGGAGCCGCTGGCGAGCCACACCTTCAAGGAGCCGCTGAGCTTCAACGAGCGCGATCTCTCGGACAAGCCCGCATACGTCCGGCGCCTCGGGCCGCTGACGCAGAAGCAGATCGAACAGGTGGACCGGTTCCGCCGAAAGCAGCTCACGGCCGCCCTCGCCGTCGACGATGCGGTTCGCGAAATCGTCGGGGCGCTCAAGGCGCGACACGAGCTCAGGAACACGATGATCGTCTTCGCCTCCGACAACGGCGTCTCATGGGGCGAGCACTCGCTGGCCGCCGCGCGCAAGCTCGTCCCCTACGACGAGTCGATCCGCGTCCCGCTTGTGATCCGCTACGACCCGCTGACCCACGGCGTTCGGCGCCAAGAGCCTCGACTCGCCCTGAACATCGATCTCGCCTCGACCTTCGCCGGGCTCCTCGGCAGGACGATGCCAGGCGCCGAAGGGGAGAGCCTGATACCGCTGCTCGCAGGCCGTCACGTCTCATGGCGGCACGACTTCCTAATCGAGCATCTCGTCGGCCGGCCACAGCGCGACGTACCGACCTACTGCGCGGTGCGAGGCGAGCGCTACAAGTACGTCCTCTACCAGACGCGGGAGGAGGAGCTCTACGACCTCAAGCGCGACCCCTACGAGCTCAACAACCGCGCCTCCAACCCCGCGCTGAGCACGATCAAGGCACGCCTGCGCTCCCGGCTCGCGACGCTCTGCAAGCCGCGGCCGCCCGAGTACACGGCCCTGTCTCCTCTGGGACGCCAGCCGGCGTGATGATCCCCAGCTTGCCTCACTTCCGCGAGGACTGCACGGTCGCCGTCTTGCTCTTCGACGGCGCTACTGAGAGCCTTGGCGTCGCCCACGTCCCGCGGCCGATCGAGCCGGGCGACCTGCTCGCGCTCGCATACGGCCCGGCGCTTCGCGTGACCGTACTCGTGCAGCTGCCAGGCGACGGCGTCATCGAGGCGTTGGCTGAGGTCGAGCCCTTGAGCTTCTGAGGCGTCCGGCCCCGGATCGGTGGAACCTCGACCTCGCAGGGCGACGAGCGCGCCTCACAACTCGTCATCCGAGCTCGCGCTCGGCGCACTCCGGGCAGCAGGGCAATCGTAAGCCTTCCGAGATTACGGAGTCGCCGCGCGGGTACGCACGGCTCGTCAACTCAACGGGGGAGGTTGAGACATGGGTCTCGACGACATGCTCAAGGATCAGATTCGCGCTCGGGCTCCTGAGCTGAAGCAGAAGCTCGTGGCGGAGTTCGACGAGGTGACGAACGAGGACATGGACGAAGCCGGGGACGACCCCGACAAGATCGTGGACAAGGTGCAGCAGAAGACGGGGCAGCCCCGCGAGCAGGTCGAGCAGCGGGTCCACCAGGCAATGCAGCAGAGCTAGGGAATAGCCACGCTGCAGCGGCGGCCGGACCGGGCCGAACGCGCATGGGGGTCACGAGGCCGTAACGCCACGCCTGACGTGCGCCAGCGTCCGTACAGTCGCCGAAGACCTGCTGAGACGACGAGAGCCCCGCATAGAAGGGGCTCTCGCTACGAGGAAGATGCATGTTCTGGGT
>JBKPFI010000128.1:0-2620 GCA_046728775.1 Actinomycetota bacterium
GGCCTCCTCGTAGCCGGCCGCGAGCGGAGCATCCGCGTGGACGATTCGGGGCGGCTCGGCGCCGACGCGGTAGGCGAGCGGCGGCTCGACGTCCGGAGCGATGCGCTCGAGCAGCGGCAACGCGAGCTCCATGATCTCGCGTGGGACGCGGTAGGCATGGCGGAGTTCCTCAACCTGCGCGTAGCCGCCGCCGGGCAGGTACGGAAGCAGCTCCTCCCAGCGGTCGTACGGGATGGGCCCGGTCGCCTGCGCGATGTCGCCGAGGACGGTGAACCCGGCGCCCGCGCGGCGTGCGACCATCCGCAGCTGCATCGGCGTCAGGTCCTGCGCCTCGTCGACGATCACGTGCCCGTACTGCGCCGGCGGCTCGGCGAGCAGCGCCCGCGCCTCGTCGAGTAGCGGCAGGTCGGCCTCGCTCCAGCCCGCACGCGCGCGCCGCAACAGCCGCTGCTCGTCTTCGTCGAGTGCCTCGCCGACGGCCGCGTGCAGGGCCTCGCGCGAGGTGAAGAGGCGTCGGACGACCTGCTCCGGCTTCGGCGCGGGCCAGGTGCGGTCGAGGAACCGCGTCAGCCGACCGTCCTTGCGCAGCGCACGCTCGACCTCCTCGAAGTTGCGGTACGCGAGCCCGCCGAGCCGCACGCCGTAGTCCTCGTAGAAGCGGCGCAGGACGTTCATCCGGAACCGCTCTCGCGCGGCCGTGGTCAGCCCGAGGTCCGCGCGCGCCCCCGCGAGCAGCTCCCCGACCTCGTCCGCCTCGACACCGACGAAGCGGCCCTCCATGCGCACGACGAGCTCTTGCGGCTCGCCCTCCGACGCGAGCTCGGCCGCGCGCCGGACGACCTCGCCGAGCCGAACGTCGGCCTTCAGGCGTTGCACGTCGAGCGAATCGAGCTGCGTCACCTCGATGCCGGCGACGAGCTCGGCGACCGCGCGCTGGTCGACGCTCTCCTCGCCGAGCGTGGGGAGGACGTGCGAGACGTACTCCATGAAGGCCGGGTTCGGGCCGATCACGAGCACCCGCCGCAGCTCTGCGCGGTGCGAGAAGAGCAGGAACGACGCGCGGTGCAGGCCGACGGCGGTCTTGCCGGTGCCCGGCCCGCCCTGGATGACGAGCGGCGGCTCGGGCTCGCGTGCGATCAGGTGGTACTGGTCGGCCTGGATCGTGGCGACGATGTCGCGCATCCGGGCGTCGCGGGCACGCTCGAGCTCCTCGAGCAGCAGGTCGTCGACCGAGGCCGCGGCGTCGGCGAGCGAGCCGTCGAGCGCCGCGTCGCTGATCCCGAGCAGCGTCCGGCCGCGTGCCCTGAAGCGGCGTCGAAGCGTCACGCCGTGCGGCTCCGCGGGCGTGGCGGTGTAAAAGGGGCGCGCCGCCGGCGCCTGCCAGTTCACGACGAGCGGGCCGCGCTCGTCGTCGTGCACCCAGCGGCGGCCGACGTACGTCGCGCGGTCGGCGGGCTCCGAGTCGATCCGGCCGAAGACGAGCCCACGCTCCGCGTCGGCGTAGGTGCGCAGCCGCTCGTTGGCCCAGCTCTCGATCGCCTCGGCGGCGACCTCGGTCGCACCTGCGTCCGCCGCCCGGATCAGCTGCTCGCGCATGCGGTCGAGAACGGCGTAGGCGCCGTCGACGTAGGCCTGTTCCGCTGGCAGATCCGGGTGTGTCATCGCCGCTGAGCCTACAAATATGCGACAGACATATGTGTTTTACCTATACTCGGCGGGATGAGGCACCGACGTCACTCCCGCTCCCGCAGCCGCCGGCTCGTCCGCCCGGGCCACTGGCACGTGCAGGCCCGCGTCGAGCGCTTCGTCGAGCCGTCGCTCCTGCTGCTCCTGCGCGAGCGGCCGCTGCACGGCTACGAGTTGCTCGAGCGCATCCCGGAGCTCGGCGTCGAGGGGAGGGTCGACATCGGCAACCTCTACCGCCTCCTGCGCGCGCTCGAGGACGAGGGGCTCGTCCGCTCCGAGTGGAGCGCGGAGCTCCCCGGCCCCGCGAAGCGAACCTACGAGCTCACCGACGAGGGCAGGCGCCTGCTCGACCGCTGGGCCGAGGCGCTCGACCGCGCGCAGGCCACGATCGGAACCTTTCTCGACCGTTATGAAGAGGGGAGGTGAGCATGCACCGTCACAGGCATTTCCACGGCGGCTTCGGCCCCCGGCATCGGCGTTTCCCGAGCCGCGAGGAGTGGCTTCGCCGGCTGGAGGAGTACCAGCGCGACCTCGAGCAGGAGGTCGCGGACGTCGCCGACGTGATCCGGCACCTGAAGTCGGAGCAGACCGGCGAGACCCAGACGGTCTAGGGCTGTTCGGGCCCCGTCTCGGCGGGGCCTTCTGCCCACTTTCCCTTGCTATCCTGCCGTCACCACATTTCACCGGCTTGGCGAAATGGGCGCGCGGCGCCCATTTTTTGTGAGGCCCGTGCGGAGCTCAGGTTTGGGGGATCGATGGCCAGCGTCTACGAGAAGGAACGCACATTGGAGCGCGAGATCAGCGGCAAGGTCGAGCAGGCCCTGCCCGGAGTCGAGGTGCTCGCAGTCGAGCTGACCGGGCCCGAGCGCTTCACCGTCTACGTCGACCGCGAGGGCCAGGCAGTCGACCTCGCGCTCTGCGAGCAGGTGACGCG
>JBKPFI010000325.1:0-11811 GCA_046728775.1 Actinomycetota bacterium
CAGATCGCGCGCGACGAGCTCGAGCACGGGATCGTGGTCGGCGGCGAGCTGCGGGAGCCGGTTCTGCTCGCTGATGCGCTGCGCGCGTTCTTCCGCAAGCACAAGCTTCCGCGCCAGGGCGTGCGACTCGGCATCGCCAACAACCGCATCGGCGTCCGCGTCCTCGAGATCGCGGGGATCGACGACCCGAAGCAGCTCGAGAACGCGATCCGCTACCGCGCCCAGGAAGCGCTGCCGATCCCGATCGAGGAGGCGGTGCTCGACTACCACATCCTCGGTGAGCGGGTCGACGACGAGGGCACGAGGCTGCGCAAGGTCCTGCTCGTGGTCGCCTACCGCGAGCTGATCGACCGCTATGTCGCAGCCTGCAAGAAGGCGGGCATCCGGCTCGCGGGAATCGACCTCGAGGCGTTCGCGCTGCTGCGGGCCCTCGGCGAGCCGCAGCCGGACGACGCTTCGCCCTCGGACGCGGCGCTCGTGGTGGTCGCGATCGGCCACGACCGCTCGACGTTCGCCGTCTCGGACGGCCGCGTCTGCGAGTTCACGCGCGTGCTCGACTGGGGCGGCACCACGCTCGACGTCGCGATCGCCCGCGAGCTCGACTGCGCGCCTTCGGAGGCGGAGCCGGTCAAGAAGGAGCTCTCGCTCGCTGTCGCCAACGTGCCCGAGGGCCTGACCGAGGAACAGGCGGATCGTGCTCGCGAAGCGGTGAAGCGGCAGCTTCAGGCCTTCGCGCGCGAGCTCGTCTCCTCGCTCCAGTTCTACCAGAACCAGCCCGGCTCTCTGGGCATCGGCGAGATCGTGATCACGGGCGGGACCGCGCATCTGACGGGCCTCGCAGAGGAGCTCCAGCGGCTGATCGGCGTGCGCGTCGCAGTCGGCGATCCGCTGATGCGGGTGAAGCTCGGGCGCAAGGTCCGCGAGGCCGAGCAGCTCGGCTCGCTCGCGGTTGCAATCGGGCTCGGGATCGAGGACTAAGCAATGCGCGCGATCAACCTTCTGCCACGAGACGACGCTCGCCGCGGCGCGCAGCGACCGCAGTGGATCGTGCTCGTGCCGGTCGTCCTTGCGGTGCTGCTGGCCGCGGGGCTCTCGGCCACCTTCCTGCAGGCCAGCGGCAAGGTGAAGGACAAGCAGGCAGAGCTCGCGTCACTCCAGGAGGCGCTGCAGGCCATCCCCACCCCGGACGCCGCCAAGGTGAAGAGCCAGACCGCGCTCGCCGCCGACAAGCAGGCGCGCGCGACCGCGCTCAGCAGTGCCCTTTCGCGCCGCGTGGCGTGGGACCGCGTCTTCCGCGAGCTCTCCCTTGTGCTCCCCGACGACGTCTGGCTCGCGACCCTCTCGGCGAAGGCGCCGGTGCTCTCGTCCGTCGCGACCCCGCCGGCCCCGGCGGTGCCGGGCAGCTCCGTCGCGGCCACCGGCTTCACCCTCGACGGCTACACCTACTCGCACGCTGCGGTCGCGCGGCTGCTCAGCCGGCTCGCGGTAGTGCCCGACCTCGTGAACGTCCAGCTGCAGACGAGCGCGAGAACGAAGCTCGGCACCGCGTCCGCCGTCCACTTCACGATCGCGGCGGACGTACGCAGGCCCGGAGGCGGACAGTGAAGCGCCGGCTCCCGCAGCCGCTCCTGATCGCGCTGATCGCGCTCGCGTTCGTGCTCGCCGGGCTCGGCGGCTGGTTCCTGCTCGTCAGCCCGCAGCACTCGAAGGCGGCGGACCTCGACCATCAGATCGCGGACACGAACAACGCGATCACGGCAGCGCGGGCACTGACGCTCCAAGCGAAGAAGGGCGCGCAGATCCGGGTGGCCGACCTCTACCGGCTGACCAAGGCGATGCCGGACCAGGTGGACATGGCGGGGATCATCCTCGAGCTGAACCAGGTCGCCGAGGAAAGCGGCATCACATTCGAGCAGATCACCCCCTCCTCGACTGCGACGCCGATCTCCGGCTACATGGCGATCCCGATCACCGTCGAGTTCCAGGGCAACTTCTACGACCTCGCGGATTTCCTCTACCGGCTGCGGAACCTCGTGGACGTCCGCGGCGGGACGCTCGACGCGACCGGCCGCCTCTTTGCGATCGACCAGGTCGATTTCGCCGAGGCGCCGCCGCCGCCGGGCTTCCCGCAGATCCGCGCGCACCTCGTGATCGACGCGTTCGTGTTCGGGACCGGGACCGCGCCGACTGTGGCGCCGGCGACGGGTTCGACCTCCACGGGCGCTACCGGGACGACCGGCGCAACCGGAACGACCGGCACGACTCCGACCACTCCGACGCCGGCTCCGGCCGCGCCTGCCTCGGGCGCGACCGCGACCGCCGCGGGGACCTAGGCCATGGCGAAGAAGTTCGACCCACAGGCGAAGGCCAAGCGGCAGAAGATGATTGCAGCCGTCGGCGGCGTGCTTCTCCTCGGGCTGCTCGCGTTCCAGGTGCCGCGCACGATGAAGATGCTGCACCAGTCGGCGCCCAGCTCCTCGTCATCGTCGGCAACGACGACGACCACTCCGAGTTCGACGCCTGCTGCCGGTAACGTGACCGCGGCTGTGGTCTCGGGCGCGGGCGGTGACGGGCTCGTCGATCCGGACGCGGTTCCGGCTCCGCAGTCGGGCCAGCTCCTGGCGTTTGGACGCTTCCGCACGAAGGATCCGTTCGCCCAGCAGCTGGATACCTCCGGCACGGGCGGAGCTTCGGGCGCAAGCGCCTCCTCCGGCTCGACACAGCAGCCACAGCCGGCAGCGGCGAGCAGCTCGACCCCGGCGACGACCACCGGCGCGAGCGCAGCCGTCGGCTCGAGCGTCCCGCAGCGCAGGGTGCAGGTTGTGGCGTCGAGCGCGACGATCTCGGTCAACGGCTCGCCGCAGACCGTGCGGGTCGGTCGCTCGTTTCCGTCCTCGGATCCCGTCTTCAAGCTCGTCTCCCTGACCGGGACGACGGCGAACGTCGGCATTGCGGGCGGCTCCCTCGAGAACGGCGCGGCGACGGTCGCCCTGAAGAAGGGCAAGCCGCTGACGCTGCTCAACACCGCAGACGGCAAGCGCTACGTGCTGCGGCTGCTCGCGATCGGGTAACCCTGTCCGAAACGGCCACGTCCGGGGACAGCCCGGGCCGTGTCCAAAACGGCCAGGTCGGGGACAGACCCCGGTCGTACCCAAACGCCCACCGGAGCTTCGAGCCGCCGGGCCCCCACGCCCGGACGTGGTCGGGCGGGTCAGCCGGTCGACTGGTCGAACGTCGACGAAAGCCGCGCGAACGGCCGCGCCGAGAGCGCCGAGGCGTTGCGCACGACCACGGTCACAAGCTTGACCGCGCGGCCGCTCGTCGGCGTGGTCGTGGTGATGTACGTGTCGACGCGGTAGCTCTTGCGATCGGCGCCGGCCACGACGCGGCTCGGGCTGCACTCGTTCGCCACAGGCGAGCCGCTGCAAGACGTCGTGATCTCACCGGAGGTCGAGTTCGGGCAAGAGCCGCCGAGCGCGGAGTCGCACTTGTACGTGTTGTCGACCGCGGTCAGCGAGGCCGAGTCAAGGGCGATCGCGTTGTACGTCAGCGCGCGGTACAGCTCCATCTGAGCGTCCGCCAGAGCAGACGCCGTCGAGATCCGGCTCGCCCGGTTCAGCGCGAAGATCCCCGAGTTGAACGCGGTCACGATCGCCAAGATGCCGACGTTCAACATCACCATCGCCATCAGGAGCTCGACCAGGCCGAAGCCCGCTTGGGAGCGGAGCCGCACGCGCACGAGTTCCGTATCGGCATGCGCACGGCATGCCTCAAGCACGCGAATCACCCTGCCGATAGGCACTTCGTATGGCGGCGTACACCTACAGCGCAATCAACGCTGAGGGTCTAGAGCTCAAGGGCGAGGTCCACGCTCCCGATCTCGAGGCGGCGCGCGAGCAGCTCCGCCTCAGAGGCCTGCTCGCCGAGCTCCTCCAGGAGAAGCCTGCAAGCGGGGAGGAGGGCGTCCGGACCGTCTTCAAGAAGATCAAGCCGAAGACGCTCCAGATCTTCTCGCGCCAGTTCGCGACCATGATCGAGGCTGGCCTGAACGTGGTCAGCTCGCTCGTCATCCTCGAGGACCAGACCGACGACCCCTACTTCGCGCTCGTGATCAAGGAGATCCGAGCCGACGTCGAGGGCGGCCTCCTCCTCTCGCAGGCGCTCGGCCGCCACCCGAAGATCTTCAGCCGCCTCTACGTCGCAATGGTCGAGGCCGGCGAGGCGGCCGGAATCCTCGACCAGGTGCTCGACCGCGTCGCCTACCAGATCGAGAAGGAGACGCAGATCAAGCGCCGCGTCAAGAGCGCGATGATGTACCCGACGATGGTGCTGATCTTCGCCACCCTCGTCCTGATCGGCCTGCTGATGTTCCTCGTGCCGGTCTTCGTGAAGATCTTCGCCCAGCTCAACGGCGAGCTGCCGACCCTCACGCAGTGGGTGGTCGCCGCCTCCGACCAGCTGCGCAACCACTGGTACGTCATCTTCCCCGCGTTCATCGGGGCGATCTGGGGCGTCCGCCGCTTCAAGAAGACGGAGCCCGGCCGGCAGCTCTGGGACCGCGCGAAGCTGAAGATCCCGATGAAGATCGGCGACGTCGTCCTGAAGGTGACGATGGCGCGCTTCTCGCGCACGCTCTCGACGCTCGTCGCCGCCGGCGTGGACATCATCAAGGCGCTCGAGATCACGGGCCAGACCGCCGGCAACTGGGTCGTCGAGGAGGCGCTCGCGGGCGTCCGCCAGAAGGTGCACCAGGGCGTCCCGATCGCTCAGCCGCTGATCGAGAACCCGGTCTTCCCGCCGATGGTCAGCCAGATGGTGAAGATCGGCGAGGAGACGGGAGAGCTCGAGAAGATGCTCTCGAAGATCGCGGACTTCTACGAGGACGAGGTCGACACCGCGATCTCGTCGCTGACGGCGATCATCGAGCCGCTGATGATGATCGGCGTCGGCGCGATGGTCGGCGTGATCATCATCTCGATGTACCTGCCGATGTTCAAGATGCTCTCGCTCGTCAAGTAGCGCGCGCGGCGGCAGCAGCGTGTGGCGTGGGGCGGCGGCTCGCGCCGCCGCCCCAATCCGCACCGCAGCTTTCTCCCGGCCTACTTCAGGCAGGTCGCGAACATCGTGACGTTCGCCGGGTTCGCGCCATCCAGGTTGAGCAATCCCATCGTCCAAGACGTGTCGCTTGTCGGGTATGACCCGACCGCGATCAGCACCGGCCCGTCGGAGAGGAAGCCCGCGCTCACGATCTTCTGGCCGGCGTCACAGGAGATCGAGAAGGCCTTGCCGGCCGCGGCTCCGATCTGGCCCGCCGCCTGATTCTTCACGACGACCAGATCCGCGGCCGTGCTCGCCGGCCCGCGCGTAGTCGAGGCTTGCGATACCGCGCGTCGGACAAGGGCGCCGGACGTCTGCCCGCCGAGCCTGCGCGCGTTCAGCGCCACCTTGGCTTTGTCGGCAATCAGTGCCCGCTTGGCAAGGGGCACGATCTGCTGGGCGGCAAACGCCGTGCCTGTCAGCGCGACGAGCAGGGCAGCCGCGGCGACGACGATCGCCGGGCTGGGAAGTCGAAGCATGCGCATGATGCACCTCCCTTCTCGCATGTCGTGTTTCGACCTGCCCGAGCATCCGCTGCGCGTCTAACGCGCCGCTAACGCGCTGGAGCTCGTCGCCCCGTTCAGCAGCGGCGCATTAGCGCGGCGTTAGCGACGAGGGCGACCCTGTCGTCAAGCAAAGGGGGCTACTGGTGAAACAGCACAGGAACAAGAGCGATAGGCGGCGTGGGCGTCGGTGGCGCCTGAGGCGTCGGGTCGCGAAGGGTCGCGAACTCGACCCCGCAGCGACGTCTGCGCCGCCGCAGGATTCGTCAGCAGCGACTGTCCGCCCGGTTACGAAGGACGAGGTTGCCGCCGCGCTCAAGGCCGCTCGCGTCGTTCGGCCGCGGCGCCTCCCTTAGGCCCATCGCCGGCCGGGCTCCCGCGGGCTGCTCAAGAGGCTTGCCGCTAGCGCCACGCCGCTATGGAGCGAGGCGCTCCTCGCGCCAGCCCTCGCGCGCGCGCGTGAACCTAATACGCTCGTGCAGCCGGTCGTCCCGATGCTGCCAGAGCTCGATCGCGTCGGGCTCGAGGACGTAGCCGCCCCAGCGCTCGGGGCGCGGGACCTCGTCACCGTGCTCGGCGAGCAGGAGCTCCGCTTCGGCCTCCAGCCGCTCGAGGCTGTCGAGAGGCTCGCTCTGGCGCGAGGCCGCCGCCGCGGCTCGCGATCGCGGCGGTCGCGTCGCCCAGTACGCGTCCGACTCTTCCGGCGAGAGCCTCCGCACGGTTCCCTCAACGCGTACCTGTCGACCCAGGGGCCGCCAGTAGAAGACGAGCGCCGCGCGCGGGTTCTCGGCCAGGTCACGGCCCTTGCGGCTCTCGTAGCCCGTGAAGAAGGTGAAGCCGCGCTCGTCCGCCCCCTTCAGCAGCAGCATCCGCGCGGAGGGCCGCCCTTCGGCGTCGGCGGTCGCGAGCGTCATCGCCTCCGGCACCTCGACGCCCGCGGCGCGCGCCTCCGCGAACCAGTCGTTGAAACGCCGGACCGGGTCCGTCACCGCCAGCCGCTCTCGAGCAGCTCGCGCACCTCCTCGACTCCGGCGCGCCAGAGTCGCTCCACCTGCTCGTCGGGCAGCCGGTAGACGCCCTCGAAGACGCCGTCGCCGAGCAGCTCGCGCACGTGTTCCGGCCCCGCGGCGCGAAACGCGGCGAAGTCGAGCGGCGGCTTGTCCTGCTCCGGCAGCTCGACCCCGTCGAGCCGCGTCCACGGAAAGTTCTCCGACCAGTTCGCATGGCTCGGCTCTGCGCCGACCTCCCGCGCCGCCGCCTCGACGCGGGCGCTCGACCACCAGTTGTGGAACACCGCCTGCGCGTCCGGATGCGACACGACCCACTCGCGGACGAGCGCGTTGCCGGGCAGATTGCCGCCGTGGCCGTTGACGAGCAGGAAGCGGCGGAAGCCTTGGTCGTGGAGCGAGTCGAGCAGGTCGCGCAGCACGGCGGCGAACGTCTCGAGCCGCAGCGTCGGGCTGCCCGGATAGGCCGCGAAGTTGGGAGTGAGGCCGTATGGGAGCACGGGCAGGACGAGCACGCCCAGCGGCTCCGCTGCCTCGGCGGAGACGCGCTCCGCGAGGATGTTGTCGGTCTCGAGCGAGAGGTAGCCGTGCTGCTCGGTGGAGCCGAGCGGCAGCACGACGCGGTCGTCTCGAGCGAGGTACTCCTCGACCTGCATCCAGTTGAGCTCGCGGGCGCGCACCCGTCAGGAGCGCTCCAGCGACGCATGCCGGCGGCTCAGGATCTCGAACCAGCGCAGCAGGGCGTAGCCCGCAATCCCGTAGATCGCGCCGACGAGCAGCTCGGCCCCGAGCAGGTCGGCGACGTCACCGAGCGCCGCTCCCGCAGCGAGTTGCCGCGCGGCCTCGATCGCGTGCGTGAACGGCATCCCCTGGGCCGCTGTGCTCATCCAGCCCGGAAGCGAGTCGAGCGGCACGTTTGCGCCGGTGAAGATCAGCAGGAAGCCGAAGATCACGTTGGAGAGGACAGCGTTCTCGCGGATGCGCAGGCTGAGCGCGGCGTTGACGAGCCCCAAGCCCGTGCACGACAGCGCCGCGATCAGGACGACGAGCAGGAGGGGTGCGAGCGAGCCCGCCGGCAGGTGGACGCCGAGGACCAGCGAGCCGGCGAACAATGCGAACGCGGCCACGAAGGCCCCGTTCAGTACCACCGGGAGCGACCGCCCGAAGAAGAGCGGGATCCGTGGGGCGGGGCTGACGAGGATGGCGCTGAGCGTGTTCTGGTACCGCTCGCCGCCGATCGCCTGCGCCATCGCGAACAAGCACGGGATCGACGCGTACTGCAGGGCGTTCCCGATCAAGTAGAACTCGTCGGACGCCAGGCCTGCGGAGCGCCCGATGTAGGCGAAGAGCAGGATCTGGAAGAGCGGCGCGATCAGCATCGTCGGCACGTAGATCCAGGGCGTCAGCCAGTAGAAGAGCGCCCGGAAGCTCGTGAGGCCGCCGACGAAGAAGATGCGCGCGGCGACGATCACGTCAGCGAGAGCGACCCGCGGGCGCGTGCGTCGTCGAGCACGCGGTTCGTGACGAGCACGGCGAAGCCGACGTAGATCGCTCCAAGGCCGACGCAGAGAAGCAGGTCGGGGAGCGGAGTGCCGCCGAGAGCGGACTCACGAATCGCACTCATTCCCCAGGTCGGTGCGAGCACCCACGAGATCGGGCGAACCCACGCGGGCAACAGGGCAAGCGGGACGAGGAATCCGCAGATCAGCCACACCGGGTACTCGAAGAAGTTTCCGAGCACCCATGCGGCACGGAAACGCACAAACGAGACGGCGAACAGAAGACCGAGCCCCGCGAACGCGAGCACCGTGCCCACGATCGAGAGCGCGAACAGCAGCGGATGCTCGATCGTGAGCGGGATGCCGAACGCGAAGCGGCCCCAGAGAAGCGTCGCGGTCAGGTTGTAGATCCCGACCGTCGCGAGGCCGAGCGTGGACGGGAACAGGACGAGCGAGAAGTGCCGTGGCGCCGCGACGAGGAGCTCGAGCGTTCCCCACCAGCGCTCGCGCTGCATCGCGGACCCGGCCGAGGTGCTGACCGACGACCACATGCCCATCACTGCGGCGCCCAGAGACGCGTAGATCAGCGTCCTCGGGCTCTGGCCGGCCCGGAAGACGAAGAACGCCGTCGTCGCGAAGAACAGCGGGTAGATGACGTTCCCGATCCCGTCGAACGGCGAGCGCATGATCATCTTGAACTGGAGCGTCCAGCTGACGGCGAGGAAGCGGAGCGGCCTCATTCGGCCACCAGCGCCACGTAGGCGTCCTCGAGCGTCGGCTCGCGGTGGGAGATGCGGCCGACGTCGGAGCCGTTCAGGCAGCCCAGGATCGCGTGCGTCAACTCGGCGCCCGGGCCGGTCTGGACGACCAGCACCTGCGCCTGCTCGCGCTCCTCCACCGCGACGGCCTTCACTCCGCCGAGCGTGCGCACGCGCTCGACGGCGTCTTCGCCGACGCCGAAGACCTCGACCTCGACGACCGTCCCGTCCGCGACGCCGCGCTTGAGGTCGGCCGGCGTCCCCTCGGCGACGATCTTGCCTTTCGAGATGACGGCGATCCGGTCGCAGAGGGCATCGGCCTCGAACATGTAGTGCGTCGTCAGCAGCACCGTCTTGCCCGCCGCCGTGAGCGAGGCGATCGTCGCCCGCACGTCGCGCGCGCCCACTGGGTCGAGCCCGATCGTCGGCTCGTCCAGGAAGAGGACCTCCGGATCGTGCAGCAGGCCCCGCGCGACGTGCAGGCGCTGCTTCATGCCGCGCGAGTAACCCTCAGCCCGCTCGTGCTCGCGGCCCTTGAGCCCGACCAGCTCGAGCAGCTCCTCGATGCGGCGCCTCTGTTCCCTGGGCGGGACGCCGTAGAGCTCCGCGAAGTAGCGCAGGTTGTCGTAGCCCGAGAGGCGCTCGTAGACACCGCGCTCGCCGCCGAAGACGTAGCCGATCCGCTTCCGCACCTCCTGCGCGTCCTTGACCACGTCCAGCCCGAGCACCTCTGCCGTCCCCGCGGTCGGGAGCAGCAGCGTGATCAGCATCTTGATCGTCGTCGTCTTGCCGGCGCCGTTCGGCCCGAGCAGCCCGAAGAGCTCACCCGGCTCGATCGCGAAGCTGACGCCACGCACGGCTTCGATTTCCTTCGTCTTGCGGCGGAGAGTCCCGGTGTGGGTCTTGTAGGTCCGCCGCAGCTCCACCGCCTCGATCGCAGCCATGCCCGGAGCCTAACGGCGAAGGAGCCTGGCGACGGACCAGGCTCGCTTGCGATGCCACAAGAGCCACTTCGGGAGCGGCGACTGCCTCTATCGCGTCTCCGTGTCGACCACGATCTGCCCGTTCCGGGCCGCCGACGTGAGCCGCGCCGAACCGCCGCGAAGTCCCGTCGCTCTTACGGGAGAACCGTGAACTGGTGACAGGGACTCTGCAGCACGACGGTTCGGACGGCAGTAGCCGCGTCGACGAGCTGGAAGTAGATGTCGAACCGCGTCCCGGCCTGGAGGGCGCCGAGGTTCCGGAACAGCCGTGCGTGGGCGAACCCCCAGCGGTTCGTCGTGATCGCCTGGCCTCCGTCGACGCGGTCGAGCCGCGCCCAGTTGGTTCCCGTGCAAACGCCGTCCACACTGTTCGGAGGATCGGTCGCCCGCTCGAGGTAGTAGCTGTGGTTCGGCGCCAGGCCGAACACCCAGACGTCGAGGAACGCGACCTGCACGGCGTCCCGCGGTTGCCGGAAGAGCAGCAGCCCGAAGCCGTGCGACGGCCCGCCGCCGACCGGTAGCAGAACGGAGACGAAGTTGCGCTCGGACTCCGCCCGACTTCCGGCCGAGGCTGCCGGGGTGGCCACGACGGCCACGACGGTCACCGCCGCTAGCAGAGCGAGGAGCTTGAACAGACGCATGGCCCCTCCTTTCTTCATGTTTGTCGGACCGAGGCTGGCAGCCGGCGATCGCGGCCGCAATCGGTCATTTGTCCGATGTCGCCGCCTTTGTGGCTACGAGGCGATGCGGAAAGCGGCGCTGACGGCGCCGGCGCGGCTGCGCACTCCGAGCTTGTCGTAGATGTGCTCGAGGTGCGTGCGGACGGTCGCCGGCGAGATGAAGAGCCGGCGGCTGATCTGGCGATTCGTAAGGCCCTGCGCGACGAGCGCGAGCACGTCGAGCTCACGCTCCGTCAACGAAGGCACGTGCGGTTTGTGCTCCCACCGCGAGCGCAGCCGCGCGAGGTGCGGCCGCAAGAGCGAGAGAAGGGCGCAGTCACGCTCGTCGAAGTCACGGCCGGGCCCTCGGTGGAGATCGAAGTACCGCGCGTAGCCGGCGGGCGCAGGCAGCCAGAGCTTGAGTTCGTGCTCGAAGCCTGCCGGACGCATAACCGCCGAGTAGCACGGGCTCTTCCGAAATTGCGCCCGTGCGATGACGTCCGTGATCCGCAGCGGCTCGGCACACGTCGCATGGTCGACATCGCGCAGCGGGTACGAATCGCACGTCTCCGCCAGCGCCTCTTCATATGCGGGCCACGGATCCGCCCGACGCGAGACGTAGAGGCAATCGCGGTCACCGAACCGCCACTCGACGTACGCCGCCTCGTCGGCCGGTATGGCCCTGGCGACCGCGTCGACAGTCTCGGTCCCGAAGGGTGCTCCGTTCCCGTCCGCTGCCGCGACGGCGACCACGTCGAGGGCGAGATCGAGATCGCGCGAGCCGAGGGCGGTCATGGCAGGAGCGTAGCCCACGTCTCGTTTCCAGGACACCGTCCCTCGACGGGCCGGCGCGCGTCGGCGTTGGGGACACGGGCCCCGCACAGGACGCCCATCCGCACGTTCGCTACACTCAACCGCGCGCGGCGGCGTAGCTCAGTTGGTTAGAGCAGCGGAATCATAATCCGCGTGTCGGAGGTTCGAGTCCTCCCGCCGCTACCTCCTCGAGTACTCGGAGCGAAGAAGAACAACGATGGCAACCGGAGTAAGAGTCGGCATCACGCTCGCTTGCACCGAGTGAAAGCGGCGCAACTACCAGACCCAGAAGTCGAAGCGGAACACGCCCGACCGGGTCGAGTTCAAGAAGTACTGCCGCTGGTGCGGCAGGCACACTGCTCATCGGGAGACCAGGTAGTGGCACGCCAGACTCGCTCCGAGCGCCGCGCCCGGCGCGCCGCGCAGGCCGAGAGCCGCGCCGCCCTCGAGCGCGCGCCGCAGCGCCAGGTGCAGGCGCGGCCTGCCCCCGAG
>JBKPFI010000240.1:0-5860 GCA_046728775.1 Actinomycetota bacterium
GCCGAAGCCGGCAACCGAGATCTGTCTGCACGTCTCGTGGGCTCGGTTTTGTGTATAAGAGACAGAGCTCGGGCGTCGCGACGGCGGCGAGCCACTCGCGCCAGGCGTCGATGCCCGCGCCGGTGCGGGCGCTGACGAGCAGCCGCGGGACTCCGGGGTGCACGGCGTCGAGATGGTGCAGGAACTTGTCCAGGTCGAACTCGAGATGCGGGAGCAGGTCGATCTTGTTCACAAGCACGAGCTCGCAGTTCCGGAACATGAGCGGGTACTTGAGCGGCTTGTCCTCGCCCTCGGTCACCGACGAGACCATCACGCGGCGGTCCTCACCGACCCGAAACTCGGCCGGGCAGACGAGGTTGCCCACGTTCTCGATCACGAGCAGGTCGAGCTCCGCGAGCGGGAGCGAGGGAAGCGCGCTCCGAACCATGTTCGCGTCGAGGTGGCACTCGCCGCCGAAGCCCGGGTCCGTGTTGATCTGGGCGACGGGCACGTGAAGGGAGGCGAGGCGGTCGGCGTCGAGGCTCCCGCGGACGTCTCCCTCCAGCACACCCACCCGGACGCCGTCGAGCCCCCGCACGACGCGCTCGAGCAGCGACGTCTTGCCGGCGCCGGGCGAGCTCATCAGGTTGACGACCGTCACGCCTGCTCCTTGGAAGTCGGCGCGGTTGGCCCGCGCGATCGTGTCGTTCGCGTCGAGGACGCCCTCGACGATGCGGATCTTCGTGCGATGCACCGCCGCTACATCCGCTCGATCTTGAGGTAGCGGATCATCGCCGGCACCTCGCTCTTCAGAAACACCGCGAGCGCCCCGACGGCGAGCAGCCCGAACAACCACTTCATCGTTCCACCGCCTTTCCTGTCGACCGCAACTCTGCCACGAGCTCGCCGGCGAGCGACTGGGCGACCGCGACGGCCTCGCCGACGGCGGCCTCGACCGCGGGGCTCAGCTCGCCGAGCAGGTCCTCGTCGTGCTCGCCGTGGACGACCCGCTCCGGCTCGCACGCGAGCACGAGGACCCGCGACGGCACCCGCCCGACCGCGCGCGCGAGCCCGAGGACGCGCACCGGGTCCATCCCGTGCGTGTCGATGGCGACTTCGCCCGCGTCGAGGTCCGGCTCGATCACCGACAGCGTGCCGGGGGCCTCGCCGCGCGGTGCCGCATCGACGAAGACGACGGCGTCGTAGTCCTGCAGCGCGTACGCCAGGTCCAGCCCGCGGATGCCGAAGTCCGCCACCTCCACGCCCGGCGGCAGGTCGAGTCGGGCGAGGCGGCGCGCGACCGCGACGCCGAACGCATCGTCGCCGAGGAAGACGTTGCCGATCCCCGCCAACAGAACGCGCGGCTCACGCGTCGCAAGCTCGGCCCCTTCCCCGAGCGGCTCGATCTCCTCGAGCCCGAAGAAGAAGCGGTGCGCGGGGAAGCGCGCGTCGCCGAGGTCGCGCCCCGGGTCGTCCTCGAGCGTGACGGCGACGTGCACCTGCCCTTCGGCGTCCTCCTCGATCGCCTCGACCACCGCTTCGCGATCGGCAAGCGCGAGGTCGAGGACGTCTCCGCCCGCCTTCGGCATGAGCCGCACCCGGCTGCCCTTGTGGATGTCGACGCCGCCGACCGTCGCCGTCTCCGCGCCCCGGCGGCCGAGCTCTTCCCAGAACTCGCTCATGCGTCCTCCGCCGGGCGAAGCTCGCGGATCGCGCCGTGGAGGCGCATCAGGTCTTCGCGCGACAGAGCGCCGGAGCGCTCGAGGATCTCGCGTGCGCGTGGGTCGGTGGCGCGCATCTCCGCCTGTTCGTCGGGGGTCAGCGCGAGCACGTTGAGGATCAGCAGCTTGTCGATCTCGGTGGCGTCGAAGAGATCGCCCGGGCTCTCCGGCGCGATCTGCGGGTAGTCGCCGAGGATGATCGGCGCGGCGAGCATCGTGTCGCGGGCGCCCTCATCGCCGACGAGCACCGGCCACAAGCCCGCGTTGTCGCAGCTCGATTCCGTCGCCGAGACGAACGCGCTCTCGGCGCTGTGCAGCACGAGGTGCGTCGAGCAGAACGTCGAGCGCAGGGCGTCCTCGCGCTCCTCGCCGTCCCACGGCGTCTCGTTGCGTATCCGCGCACGAACGCGGAAGCGCCCGTCGTAGTCCGGCCCCGTCTCGAGCTCGAGCGAGCCGCGCAAAGGCCGCCAGCTGCGGACGACGGCCGCCTCTGCGCCGAGCGTCTCCTCACGGCAGCCGCCTTCGATCTCGATCGCTGCGCGCGCGCTCTCCCCGCCGAGGGCGACCCGGGCCGCGACCTCGCGCTCGACCGCCTCGTCCCACGCAACGTGCCGCTCCCCGTCGACGGTGAGCTCGTCGACGAAGGTGCGCTCGCTCCTGTTCCCGCTCGCAAGCCGCCGCTCGACGACCTGGAGGAAACGCGCGGTCACGTCGACCTCGGTGCCCGCCGTCCCCTCGACCAGCACCTCCGCGCGGAGCTCGCAGGGGTCGTCGGGATGCCGCTCCGCGTGGGCCGGCGGATACACGCCGCCGAAGGTCCACCGCTGCTGGTTCTTCGTCGCCGAACGGCGATAGGGCCAGAGGATGTACCCCTCGTAGAGCACTGCATCGGCGAGCCGGCGCACCGGGTCGGTCATCGCTCCCCCTCGAGCAGGCGGTCGAAGGTCGCCTCCCACGTCGGCAGAGAGTGGCGCCCCTTGTAGTCGACAAGCCGCTCGAAGACGTCGGCGCGGACGCGGAGCCACGCGCTGCCCGGAAAGTGCTGCTCCAGCGCCTCCTTCCAGACGCGGACGGGCATCGAGTACGCCGCCTCACACTCCCAGGGGACCTGCGCGGTCCGAAGCGTCCCGCCTTCGCCGCTGAAGAAGATCGTGCCGCTGAAGAGGAACTCGAGCGGGACGTCGCCGTCGTCGAGGCCGTAGAAGTACTTCGCGGTAGCGAGCTCGAGGTCGTACGTGCAGGGCACGGCGAGCTCGGCCGACGTCGTCTCGTCGAAGGCGGGCACGACGGTCGAGACCTGCGCCCAGCGGAAGGTGCGCAGCGTCTCGCCCCAGCGCTCGGGCGGGCCGAAGAGCTCGGCCAGCCGCTGCCGGTCGCGCTCGCCGTAGCGCCGTCGGCCGGGCGCGATGCGGATCTGCGCATTCAGCGCCAGCGATCTGACCGGCGTGTCGGCCGTAACGAGGACGGTGAACGCGACGGTCGGCGCCGCCGCGAACCGGACCGCCTCAGCCGCGTCGACCGAGAACGTGACCGCCGGAAGCGTGTTCGTGCCCGTGAGCACCCTACGGCGGGGACAGGTTCGGCATCCGCGGGTCGATCGGCTCGTGGTGCCGCGGGTTCACGCCGGTCGACCGCTTCGCCGTCGAGCGGCCGTCCTTCGTGTGGCCCGTGTTCTTCTCGAGCGGCCCGTGGTTGCCCTGCTTCACGCCGGGCACGTGCGCCGTCGTGTCGGGCTTCACGTCAGGCTTCCCGACCTTCAACCGGGCCATGTCGCCTCCTTTCCCTCGCTCGTCACCGGCCGCGCACGGCTGCGCAGCGTCTCGAAGAAGCCGTCGAGGGCCTCCCACACCTCGCTCCCGCCGCCGAAGCCCCGCCACCGCGTCCGCACGATCCCGACCAGCTCGTAGCAGCGGTCGACCGGCAGGAGCCAGTGCTCGCGGCGTCCTCGGGCGCGGTTGACGAGGAGCGCCTCCACGTCGGGCTCGACCTCGCCCAGCACCGGGTTCGCCTCGACGAGCTCGTCCCACGCCTCGAGATCGAGCAGCGACTCGGTGGCGCCCATCGGGCTCGGGTAGAACGCGACGACGCGCCCTGCGGCGCTGCTGTGGAAGAAGAACGCCAGGTCGACGGGGATCTGGAAGCGCTGCCAGGCGAGGTCGTCGAGGGCGAGCTCCTCGACGAGCCGGACCCGATCCGGAACCAGCCGGTAGTGGCCGCCGCCCGCCCCGGCGCGATCGAACAGGATCGTGCACGCGCGGCAGGCGCAGAGCAGCCGCCGGGTTTCGAGGTCGAGCAGGTGACGGTGCTCGGCGGCGATCGGCTCGGCGCAGAGCTCGCACCGCTCCTCGTCCGGCGCCGAACGCTCGCGAAGACGCCCTTGCGCGAGCTCCTGGAGCCGCGAGCTCACGTGCTCTGAAGCTCCGTCGGGCAGGTGAGCGAGCCGAGCTGCACCACGACCGGCGGCGGCTCCGCGACGCCCTCCGCCTCGATCCGCTCGAGCTCCGGGGCGGCGCCCATGATCGCCTCCTCGATCGCGTTTCGCAGTGTCACGGTGGAGGACGGACAGCCGTTGCACGTGCCCTCGAGCCGAACGCGCGCGACCCCGTCGGCGACCCCGAGCAGCTCCACGTCGCCGCCGTGAGAGCCGAGGTACGGGCGTACCCGCTCGAGGGCTTCCCGCACCCGCGTCTCCGCATCGATCGGATGGAGATCGTGCACGAGCAGCAGGTGCGAGAGGAGCTCGTCCTGGATCGGGTCAGCGCCGGCCAGCAAGCGCCGCAGAGCCTCGCCGTAGAGCTCGACGAGCGCCTGCACCGCCTCCCGCGCCTCTGCGCTGTCGTCGAGGCGGCCGAGGAGACCCTCGACCCGTCCGACGAGCTCCCGGGCTTCGGCATCATCCATCAGCTGCCTCCGTTGAGCCCGAGCATCGGTGAGTGCACTCGCTTGAGCGTCTTGCCCTTCCCGAGGTACATGTGGACGCCGCAGGGCAGGCAGGGGTCGAAGCTCCGCACCGTCCGCATGATGTCGATGCCGCGGAAGCTCTCCTGGTCGTTCTCCTCGAAGATCTTCTGTCCCTGCACCGCGTCCTCGTACGGCCCCGGCGTCCCGTAGAAGTCGCGCGGGCTGGCGTTCCACGGCGTCGGCGGGTACGGGTGGTAGTTCGCGATCTTGCCGTCGCGGATGACGAGGTGATGCGAGAGGACGCCGCGCACCGCCTCGTGGAAGCCGCAGCCGATCGCCTCGTCGGGGACGTCGAAGTTCTCGAACACCTTCGTGTTCCCCTGGCGTATCTCGGCGAGCGCCCGCTCGACCGCGAACAATGCGATCCCGGCCGCGTACGCGATGAAGTAGGCGCGCGCCCGGTCTCGCTCGATCGTGTTTGAGCCGTACTGCGGGATCTTCCACTCGAGCGTCGTCTCCGGCAGCTGCGCCGAGCGGGGCAGGTTGATCTGCACGCTCGAGCCGGTCGACTTCACGTACGGGGTGTCGACGAGCCCGGCGAGCGCCGTCGCCCACAGGCGCGCGAGCGGCCCGCCGCCCGTGTCGAGGGCCAGGTGGTCGCCGGTCCGCGTGTCGACCCACCGCGGGCTCATCACCCAGCTGTACTTGCCGCCGTCGAGGTCGCGCTTCTGCGGCGCGGGGATCGTCGTCTGGTTCCACGGATGCCGCTGGTCGACCTCGTTGCCCAGCGGGTCGCGCCGGACGAACGTCTCCTCGCCGACCCAGTCCTCGTAGTACGAGCTCCCGAGCAGAATCCGGATGCCAAGGTTGATGTCGACGAGGTTCGTCGTGACGAGCTCCCCGTCCACGACGACACCCGGGGTGACGTACATCGCGCGCCCCCAGTCCTCCATGTGCTCGTAGCGGTGGTCGCACTTCCAGGGATCCTGGAACGCGCCCCAGCAGCCGAGCAGCGTGCGGCGCAGGCCGACCTCGTGGTACCCGGGCAGCGCCTCGTAGAAGAAGTCGAAGACGTCGTCGTTCATCGGCACCGCTCGCTTGATGAAGTCGAGGCAGCGCATCAGCCGCACGAGGTAGTCCGTGAAGACCTGCGGCGTGGGCACCGTCCCCGTCCCGCCGGGATACACCGTCGAGGGATGAACGTGCCGCCCCTCCATCAGGCAGAACATCTCGCGGGTGACGCGGCTGAAGTGCAGCGC
>JBKPFI010000060.1:0-2248 GCA_046728775.1 Actinomycetota bacterium
AAAGTTCCGCCGCAGTCGGATCACGCGGACGTTGTTGTGCGCGCTGTGCAGGCGCGTCAGCGCAGCGAACGACCCGTCGGTCGAGCCGTCGTCCACGAACACGGCCTCCCACGGCTGGCCGAGCGGCTGCAACGCGGACTCCAGCTCGTCGTAGAGGAGCGCGACCGTCCGCTCCTCGTCGTGAACGGGGACGACAACGGAGATCACGGCCGCTGAGCCTATCCTCCGCGCGTACGGTATGCGGCGGTCGTGGCCGAGCTCCTGACGATAGGGGAGGCACGGCGTCTCGTCCTCGAGCGCGTCCAGACGCTGCCGCAAGAGCCCGTTGCGCTGGAGCGCGCCGCCGGCCGCGTGCTCGCCGAGCCGGCGCATGCGGCCGTCGATTTGCCGCCGTTCCCGAGCTCCGCCATGGACGGGTTTGCGGTTCGGGCCGCGGACACCCCGGGCAGGCTCCCGGTGGTCTTCCGCATCGCCGCCGGACGGCCTGTGCCTCGCGCCCTTCAGGCCGGGGAGGCAATGGGGATCGCGACCGGGGGAGTCGTCCCGCAAGGTGCCGATGCCGTCATCCCGGTCGAGTATGTTGTCGAGCATGACAACGACGTGGAGATCGACGCTGCCGTCGACGTGGGCGCGAACGTTCGACCGCAAGGTGGCGATATCGCGGCCGGCGACCTCGTTGTGCGGGCGGGCACGCGACTCGGGCCGGCGCAACTGGGCGCGCTCGCGGCGGCGGGCGTGGGCGAGGTTCCGTGCGGCGCGGTGCCGCGGGCCGCCGTGCTCGCGACGGGAACTGAGCTTCGCCGGCCGGGCGAACCGCTCGGGCCGGGCGAGGTCTACGAGGCGAACGGCGTCATCCTCGCCGCTCAGCTCGCGTCGGCAGGCGCTTCCGTCGAGCGCCTGGCGGCGGTCGCCGACGACGAGGGTGCTCATCGCGAGGCGCTCGCGCGCGGGCTCGAGCACGACCTGCTCGTCACCTCGGGCGGCGTCTCGGTCGGGCCTCACGACCTCGTCCGTCGCATCGAGTCGGAGCTCGGCGTCGACGAGGTGTTTTGGCGCGTGGCGGTGAAGCCCGGCAAGCCGGTGTCGTTCGGTGTGCGGGAGCGGACGCTGGTGTTCGGGCTGCCCGGGAACCCGGTCTCGTCGCTCGTCGGCTTCGAGCTCTTCGTGAGGCCCGCGATCCTCGCGCTCCAGGGCCACGCCGACCCGCTGCCACCGTTCGAGCCGGGGAGGCTCGCGGCTGCCACGAACCGAAGCGGCCAGCGCGACCAGCTCGTGCGCGCCCGGACGCGCGCCGGAGGCGACGGCGCAGTCGAGCTCGAGCCGCTGGCCGGCCAGGAGTCGCACATGATCGCGAGGGCGGCGGGCGCCGACGCGCTGCTCCTCGTCCCGCGCGGCGAAGGCGAGCTCGCGGCCGGCGCGGCGGTCCGCTACCTCAGGCTCACCTGAGGCCGCTCACCCCTGCGCGGAGGCCAGGGGTGCCGCAGCGAGCGACGCGGACGGCGGACGAAAGCCGGGAGCGCCGCGAGGCTCGATCCGCATCAACCGCGCGTAGACGATGTAGCGGTGTGAGGCGAAGAAGCGCGGGTGGCAGGCCTGGAGCTCGACCACCTCACGGCCGTGCGAGCGAAGAACGCTCAGATCGTCGGCGCCGACGATGCGGTGGGCATAGACGCGGTAGCGAAAGGTCGCGTAGGGCACCTCGAGGCTCACTCTGTCCCCGTCGCGTATGCGCTCGATGTGTGCGAAGGGCGCGAGGTACGTCGTGCGGTGGCCGGCGATGTAGATGAGCTGCCCTTCGCCGGGCATGTAGGTTCTGCGGTCGAGGCCGGGACCCTTCTTCAGCGAGGCGTCGTCGGTGCCGTCGACGAGAACCATGTTCAGCCCGAGGCGCGGAACACGGATGCGCCCGATCGCCTGGCCCCGCTTCGAGCTCATCCGGTAGCCGCGCGCCTGCTCGCGGATCTCCGCGGTTGTGGCGGCGAGCGACGCGCCCGGCCGCACGGGCCGTAGCGGGAACGCTTCGAGCCGCCGGTCGTAGCTTCGCGCGAGCTCGCGCTGCTTCCAGGTCGTGTACAGCGCGGTGAACGGGTCCTGCCAGCGCCAGACGACCACGACCCAGACGAGCACGCCGATGCCGCCGATCGCCATGACCGTGCCGCCGATCCGCAGAATCCGTCTGACGTTCATCCGAGCGCTCGCCGCTGCTGTCCCAGCCTTCGTTTCCTCGCCGCTCTCACTGTAAGCACGG